>NZ_JACJPJ010000061.1:0-58300 GCF_014696015.1 Oculatella sp. FACHB-28
TTGGTCAACTGGTTGACTGGAGTACCAAGAGCAAAAACTCGGGTTTCTCGTTTCGCGGCTCTAGCGCCAGATTAAGGAAGGCGTGATCCCAGTCAGGGTTCGCCAACAGTATCGGTAGTTGTTCCTCACCCATCACCATGTCTAGCCCCGCGCAAGTGTTTATCTGCTACGCGCACAAAGTCAGCTATTCCTCGATCGCCTGCTGATGCACCTGGCACCGCTGGAGGAGGAGATTAGCGTTTGGTCAGATCAGAGATTGGAGATTTTTCAAGAGGGAGGGGACAAGCTCTACTTCAACACCTCGCTCTGCGAGTCTTTAACTCAGTAGCGATCGCATTCCCCATACACAGATCACTCCAGTTGCCATTGCCAAGAGCGAAACGCGGGTTTTCCAGGCAACGAGAATGGTGGCGATCGCTGCCACCACTTCTGGCAGTCCACCTCCGACAATATTGGGCGCAACGATAGAAACCAGTACCGTTCCAGGAATGTATTCTGACCAGATTTTTACTTTTTCGGATAGGGTAAAACGCTGCACAATCCACAGTCCGCCTGCTCTGGTGGCATAGGTGACGACTGCCATTCCCAAAATCACCCAAAACGCTTCAGGACTAATCTGCATGGCGTAAAGCTCCTACAAAACTGCCGATGATTCCGCCGATGAGGATGTACCAGTTGCCCGGAAGCCAATGAGAAGTGGCGATCGCGGCGATCGCAGCAACCAACCACGGCAAAAAGTCAGACTTGCCCCGCCACAGTGTCACCAACAGTGCAATAAATACAGCCGTGAACGCAAAATCCAAACCCCATTGGGCAGGATCATCCAGGGCTGCACCGACGGTTTGTCCTAACAGCGTTGAACCTGTCCACGCAATGAAAGCAACAATTCCGCTGCCGATCAGAAATGCACCGTTGAGATTTCCCTTAGAAAACTCACCCATCGTCAATGCCCAGCTCTCATCAGATAAGAAAAACAGCGCTCCATAGGCTTGCCAGGGACGAAGGCGCAAGAACCAGGGACTTAGCGCCGCGCCCATCAGGATGTGTCGCAGGTTAATCACCAAAGTGGTGAAAATGATAGTGATAGCAGGCAATGGAGTTTGCCAAAGCTCAACGGCAATAAATTGAGACGCTCCAGCAAAAACAAAGCTACTCATAAATAGCGCTTCAGCTAAACTCATGCCTGCCTGACGCGATAAAGCGCCAAACACTAAACCATAGGCAAAGATGCCAATGGCGATCGGAAGGGTTTGCTTGATGCCAGCCATCAATCCTGCTCGATCAAATGTGACAGATGCTTCCATAAGCTGCAAACCGCTAGAGCAATGATGAACTCTAGCTTACAGACATCCGCAATATGATTCTTGAAGAATATTGCCCTCTTTGGCGTAAAACATGTGGCAGGGAATACGCCTTGTAGCGACTTACTTAAAAAGCGGAATTATCCAAGCAGCCGTAATGCTAACCAAAATTGCTAATTCTAGAACGGGCATCGCTTGAACTGCCTGAAACCAGGCTGTCCCTGAACTTTGTCGCAGGTTTGACCACCAGCTAGAGAGATGGGTAGACCACAGTTTAGGACTATCCTGCTCACGAAATCGCCAGTTCAGCATGGACAGCAATAGAGGCACCCCACCCACTTTTGCATTCATCAGAAGGTGAAGAGCGATCGCCACCACCACAATCACCCAAGAAATTAAGTGTGCGTAATACCAGGCGTGGTTGAGTTCTCCTCGTGGCAACCATTTCTCACTCATCATCTTGCCGCTAAACAGAGCAAAGGTGAGTGCAATTAGTGTAAAGGTGTTAGTGAACCGATTGAGTGTATACCACCAAATGGGTTTACCCACTTTAGACAGTTGAGGAAAAGAATCAGGTTGAACCAGTCGCCTTTGTCCTCGATGAAATGCATAAACCACAAAGGCAGGAAAAATCAATAAAGTCCACAGTCCAAAAGTTCCATGTATTCCTTCAATTTCCCGATAGTCAGGAAGTGGAATTTTTCCCCAACGCCCGTCATAGGTGTTGTAAGTCCAAAAAGCGGTGAGAACTGCACAAATGAGAAAAAGCCCAGTGAGTCCATGCAAAGTCCGCAGGAGGAATGGTTGATATGGCTGACTTGGTTTCATAGAACAAAGCTGTCTGTCATGCTGTAGTGGAGGCTAACTTCTTGCAGAACACCCAGATTATCTATATGACTAGTCATATACTAATATGAAAATATATCGGCTTCGAGGGTGTTACTCATCTTCCCCTTTCGTTTAGTGAATTGCTTATGTCTCTTGCCCATGTCATTCTCGGTTTGCTCCAACAGCAAGAGCGGACGGGCTATGACCTCAAAACTGAGTGCTTTGATGATTGCATTGCCCATTTGTGGCCGGCTGACCAGGCGCAGATTTATCGCACTCTAGATAAGCTAGAGGCGCACGGCTGGATTAGCTGCACAGTTGAGATCCAGCACGATCGCCCCAATCGCAAAGTCTATCGCATTACCCAGTTTGGGAAGGAGGAGCTAACCCAATGGCTTCAGACCCATCAGCCTCTACCAATTTTGCGAGAACCGCTGCTTGCTCAACTTTACTTTGCGGCTCAGCTACCCGATCAGGCGATTGTGGAGCTATTGGAGCAAGAATATGCAGCACGGCGCGAAAAGCTAGCTGAGTGTGAAGCTATTCAAATTCCATCCGTGGATGATCCAGCTGCGTCTCGCGACCCCAAAATGCATCAGTTGGTATTAGATTTAGTGACCCGACGAGAACAGACCTATTTAGATTGGCTGAGGGATGCGATCGCAACAATTCGTACTGAGTCAGCCTAATTCCATTGACGCTGTTGTTTGAGTGGTTAACCATATGAATGAGGCATTTGCATCTAATGATATGCAAAGCAGCATTCATTCACCGCTGGTTTCAAATATGTCACTACTTACAACGGGTGATCCGGCTCCCTGGTTTGTCCTTCCTTCAACCTCAAATCCAAACTACATCTTTGATACGGTTGGTGGACATCGTGTCATTCTTTGCTTTCTAGGTAGCTCAAAGCTAAAAGTATCAGCAGCTGTATTAGAAAAATTTTGTAAATTACAGCAGCAGTTTGAACAGTCTGAGACTCCATTTTTTGGAGTTTTCATTGATCCGGACGATGCTTCCCTGGCTCATCTGGTCCAAAATCCTACCTACTTTAAGCTGCTTTGGGATTTTGAGCAGAAAGTGAGCCTGCAATATGGAGTCTGCGGAGTGGGCAATGAGGAAGGGGGCGATCGCCTCCACTACGCTCCGACTACCTTTGTCTTAGACGAAAATCTTCGCGTTCTCCAGGCTTTTCCCATTCAAGACCCGACTCATCACGTCGCACAAGTGCTTGACTTTGTTCAGGCACTACCTGTGGAGGCACCTCGGTTTGCCAGCAGACAGGCTCCGGTTTTGCTCATTCCTAATGTGTTTGACCGTGACTTTTGCCAGCATCTAATTCATCTTTATGAAACCAAAGGCAGCAGAGACTCTGGCTTCATGCGTCAGGTTGATGGTAAAACGGTCGAGGTAATGGATTATGAGTTCAAACAGCGACGCGATTTTCTAGTAGAAGACCCACCTCTACTAGAACAGGTCAATCATCTGATTCTGCGGCGAGTCAAACCCGAAATTGAAAAAGCCTTCCAATTTAGCATCAGTCGATTTGAACGGTATCTGGTCGCCTGCTACGAATCGACCAACCAAGGATTTTTTAATCGCCACCGCGACAACACTACGAAAGGAACTGCCCACCGTCGATTTGCCATGTCGCTCAACCTCAACACAGGTGACTATGAAGGAGGCTGTTTGAGCTTTCCAGAATATGGAAATCAGCTTTACCAACCCGGCGTAGGGGAAGCGATTATTTTTTCTTGTTCCTTACTGCATGAAGCAACGCCCGTAACTAGCGGTCGACGGTTTGTGCTGCTGTCCTTCTTTTATAACGATGAGGATGCCAAGCTGCGCGAACAAAACCGCAGGTACGTTGTCCTCAACTCAGAAACGAACCCTACTCCCAAGGCAAGCAGTACTCAGCCCCAAAAGTCATCGTTAGGATTCCAACCTAAAAATCGTAAAAAGCGCTAATAACTACTAGTTTTCTATAGTTTCCTATTTTTGACGCTTTATTGCTTGCCTGTCTCTCGGCTAGGAGTCAGGCACCTAACCGATTAAATCATCGTCTCTTAAGCAATGCTGTAGACTTTCAAAATTTTCTAAATTGTGTCACAAAAGCACTTAATACTGAACCGAGAAAGCTCTAAATTAAGAACTAAGGGTGTTAAGCACGATAGGGGTGTCGAGGAAAAGAAATTATGCGTCAAGTTTTATTTGTAATTGCTGGCTGTCTAGCTTATTTAGCTTTCAAAAGTTTTGCAGATGCGTCTGTGCTGGTTGTCACCTCTGACCCTTCGCTTAGCGGTCTTTTGGCTTCGTCACCGCTCGAAGCGTTTGTGAATCAGGCTGATTTTGGCAGTAGCCCTGCCCCTGCACCAGATCTCTTATCTTTTGTCATGTATGAGGCAGATCCGGTCGAGTCTTCGGTCAACCTGCGTGACTGGATGCGACTGTTGAATCTGAGCGAACCAAATTCGCCTGAAAATACGCTGGCTCACATCGTTGCCTGCTTATTTACCCGCGACCTCGGTGTTAGCGGCAACCTTGAGGCTTCTGTAGATCGCTGGTTGAGTGAGCAGGGGCAAGCAAACAAATCTGCCTTGCTGCCCTTTGATATGTCTTCTCCTTGGGTGAATACGCTGAGCTTGGCAGGAGTAGACGAGTCACCAGAAGGCGATCGCATCACTTATCACCTGCAAGGCACCATGCGAACCTCCGTCCCCAACGAATTCTTCCCGGTTGAGCTATCGATCGAGATGGTTAACGATGGAGAAGGAGGCTGGCTAGCTGAAGACTTTGAAGTCTCCCCCAATGGTGAATTTGAAGCACTCCCCAATGCTGGATAAGGGGATCAGGGACTAGGAATTGGAGTCAGCCGCACTCTCGCTAACCACCAGGAAACGAGGGAAACTTACTGACTCCATTCATCCCAAGCTGCGCGGGTCACCTTGGCGATAACTTCTTCGCGAGTTGCATCATCAGCTCTAGAATCTGAGACAAAAGCTGCTACTGCCAAATGTCTACCATCGGGCAGCGTCACCAGTCCGACATCATTGGTTGCTGCGGTTATACCGTCTACGGTACCCGATGAACCTGTCTTGTGAGCTACAACCGTTCCTTCAGGCAACAGTCCTTTAATCCGCTGTAAGCCTGTTGTGGTCTCTGTCATCAGTTGCAACAGCAATGCTTGACTAGAGTCTGAAAGCCCTTGACCTTCGTGCAGTGCGTGCAACAAAGCGACTGCTGCATCAGGTGTTGCGTAGTTGCGATACTGCAATGCGCTGTCTTGCCCTAGCTCCTTTTCTGTATCGGCTACAACAATGTCATTGATGCCCAAACCGCGCAAATATTCAGTTACAACTTCCGGCCCGCCAACCAGACGTAACAGCACGTCGCAAGCTGTACCATCACTTTCAGACACCATGTACTTCAGCAATTCCGCCACACTTAGCTCTACCCCTTGCGGATTTGCGTCTCGAATGGGGCTGTGCTGAAAGTCCGAGACAAAATCGTCAGGTTGAACCTGAACTCTCTGCTCCAGGTCTAGCTTGCCTTGATCGACTTGAGCCAGTACAGCCATCCCAATCGGAAACTTGTAAACGCTTTGCATCGGGAATTGGCGATCGCCGTTGAGCGTAACCGTCTCTCCAGTTTCTAGCACCGTGGCTGTAACTCCAACCCGTCCTTGAGCAGTATTGGATATTTGCTCAATCTGGTTATAAAGTTCGTTCTCGCTGTTCTCGCTGGGTGTGGTAACTTCTCCCGATATACCTGTTCTACCGTCCTGGTTAACCGCTCTACTGCTGGAGTCAGTGTTTGTACAGCTAGCGGCTAACAAGGATAGACAAAAGCCGCAAAGCCACAGCTTTTTCAGCATCATTGAATTCATAAACTTCTGGGGAACCAAAACAAACAGCTTGAAGATACATCTACAAAATGCTGGGTTCCAGAATTTATGAAATTATTAGTAGGTTGTAATAACGGGAATCTCAAAATAGATGAGGATGTTCACCTTCTAAGATGGTAAGTAGGTGGACATAAATAAATGGTGCCGTAGGGTGCTGTTAGACGTAAGCCGTAACGCACCGCATCGCAAGGCTTTGATGCGTTACGCGATCGCTAACACATCCTACAAATAATTGGGGCTTTCTACTTATCGAAAACGCTCTCAATTTAAGTCAAGCAAGACACGGTCTAGGTTACATAGTCCGGGCTATGAGGTTGCGAAGCCTTTACTCGCTGTTTTGGTTGATTTCGATGCAGCCGAAGTGAACTTGACGATCTTAGTGTTTGGTTTGGAGCGGTGCTGTTGCTTAGCCAGATAGCGTTCGTTAATTTCAACCAGGCTGCGACAACGTTCATATTCATTCTGAAAAAGCTGATAAACATCTTTGTAAGACAGATGAATATTAAATTCCAATTCTTCAATTTCGAGTAAGTTTAGCGTTATTTCCAGAAGTTTTGTCCTGGTTTTGGTGTCATCGAGTTTAGGTTCTCTACATGTCTGCAACAGTTCAAAGTGTGTCTCGACCGGTACATATGGCTTTATATCAATCGCAAAGTCTTTTGTACCATTACTCCTTGTATAGCTGACAACTCGCCCAACGGCCTCGTACCCGCCAAACCGTTCAAGTTTGTCTGCTGCATGGATATCTTTATCCAAATAAAGCCAAACATGATCCAGTACTCTTATCTGCTCCTGACAACCTTTGTAGGGAACAACCTTGACGTTTCGCAGCAGAAAAGCAGTATCTCCAGTTTTGTTAGCCGTTTCCCAATGGTTTAAACATCCCTGAAAACGAACGGTCTGGCCCAGCCAGTCAGCAAGAGGTCTACAAGCTATCGATGACTTCTGCATCTTGATACTCCCATAACTCTTCTTCTACTTTTGAAAGCAACGTACCCTGCTACTGAACTGAACCTGGCTGAATATAGCTGGATTCCCAAGCGATTCGATCGTCGGAAATCTAGACATCAAAATTACGTAAGAACTAGGCTGATTTCTTCTGCCGCACGGGACGCTTGTAAGCAGACTTCTTCTTGAGTCCGACGATTTGAGCTTCGCTGCTATCAGCTCCAAATTGGGCAACCACAGCATTTTTAGCTTCAAGAATCGTGTTGTGAAACATCCACTCAGATTGGCGGGCAGCATCCAAAGCAGCGCGATATTGAGCTTTGAGTTGGGCTTCAAGCTTCTGTGATTTCAACATCTCAACTTGTGCTTGCTCGATCTGGGAAATTGAGGCTTCTTTGCGGTAAGGGGCATAGTCAGTGATGGTTTGCAATCCTTCAAAAATGTCTTGATCTGCGTTCAGGACACTCGGAGCTAAGCGATTGTTTGTGTTTTGGGTCGTCATTGTTCGGTTCCTTTAGAATTGACTGGATGATGTGAAGGTGCCCGATCGCAGCTAAGGACTAATGAACAAGCGATTGTTTTTAAAGAATCTTAAACAAGAGTGAGCAATGAATTTCGAGGGTTTACTTCGTCTCGACCCATCAATTCGTTCAATTGATGGGTCAATTCGTAGATTCGACGAGTCAATTCGTTCAATCGATGGGTCAATTCATTTACTCGACCAGTCAATTCGTTCAATCGATAGGTCAATTGGTTTACTTGACGAGTCAATTCGTTCAATCGATGAGTCAATTGGTTTGCTCAACAGTTTGCTTGACGAATCAATGTAGAGTTACAGCACTTTGCATTAACTGCACAAGAGGTGAGCAGAGAGGATGTACTGCATATCCCACAATACATTTCCCATTCCGTAAGAAATCTGAGAATATGCGGAAAGATTCGGGCTATCCAGCCGAAGCGACGCATTATGTGGAAAGATTCGAGCTGAGCACTGAATTTCCGGTGTTATGCTGAATCATTCTGCCTAAGATCCCACAGTTGGATCTTAGGCAGAAACGTTCTGTCTAATAAGTTGTTAGCAGCTTAGTAAGCCTAAACGGGATGTATACCGCAAAAGATGCTGACGGAAGCTTCCCTTCAATCATGAATAGCAGTTCAGTCGGCAAAAATAGAGACTTAATGTAGGAGTGGACAATGAAACACTACACCGTGGTCATAGATACCCGCACTGGGGAAGTTGTTAGTAAAAATCCTGTTCCTGATTTCAACAACTTCATAAAATCTAAGCAAGTTGAATATCCTGAGCCACAGTACAGTCTGTCTCTTGTCGAAGAATGTCCCTCCAAAGAATCGCGTACGTTTATTGTTGTCAAGCAGCTTGGAGAAGTAATTTACCGAGCTTGGTACTGTCCACAAAATTGGACTTATGTACAAAGCAGCTATCCAACTTCCATCTACAACGTTCAGGTCATTGAGGAGCCAGCAGAAACTAAATGTACTTATCTGCTAGTTACAGACGCACAAACTCAAGAGGTCGTGAAACAATGCTTGGCTGACAGTTGGACACTAGATGGTCAACCCAAACTTGAACATTTGGCAAAACGTTATCCACCTCTGCACTATAAAGTCAGAGTTTTTGAGGAAGAACCTACGGGTTCCCGCTCCTACGTTGTGATCGCTGATACTCAAACAGGCTCCATTGTTCAAAAAATTGATATCACAAATGGAGATCCTCGATTTCTTGGTGAGGAAGTGAGTGCGTTAAAAGCACAGTATCGAGAGCCTCGTTATTGTGTGGATCGAGTGGTTGATGTTAAGTAGTGCGATCGCTCACCCGTGGGTTGGGTTGATGAAGGAAACCTAACAACTCCTTAGCCACCTACTTCACGCGCTTCAAAGATCGCCAGCTAACCCTCGCGTGCACCGGACAGGATGGCAACTCCTGGCTTCGTTTCAATGTGATCTGCCGCCGGTGACGCTCGCCGTTGTACTGCCAAGTCCTCGATGAAGGCGCAGCTTGGAGGTTGCCCATCGGTATCCAGCGCGATCGCTCATCTTGTAGGGGTCGTCGTGACGCACCTCTTTGCATTCAATTGCGTAATTTCTGATGATATTTACCCGCTTTTGAGTGGGTGTTGAAGTTAAGTTTGGGTTAGAGGATAGAGATATTGAGAGTTTAGATTCTCAAAGGTGAGTGGTTACTTGACGTGCTGTGATAAGAAGTTGAGCGATCGCTCCCATGCCAGTTTTGTAGCCTCTGGATCGTAGCTGTCGTTATTCTCGTTACCAAAGGCGTGCTGCGCCTGATAGCGATAAAGCTCGTGGTTGACGTTACCTTCTTTCAATTGTGACTCCAGAGCATCAACCTGTTCGGGTGGGAAAAAGCTATCCTGCTGAGCAAAATGTCCTTGAAAAGGGATGCTAATCGTGCGGGTATCAGCCGCTTCAGCAGGTGGGACACCATACCAAGAGATGACAACATCAGCTTCTGGAACGTGAACCGCCGCTAACACGGTCAAGGCACCCCCTATACAAAACCCCAGAACTGCTACCTTGGGACTGTTTTGCTGGAGATACTGTACAGCACCGCGAATGTCCTGAGTTGCCGCATCGCCAAAATCAAGTTCGTTCATGAGATGGGCTGCTTCTGCCTCTTCGAGGGTGACTTTTCCCCGATAGAGATCAGGCACCAAAACTCGATATCCTTGCTCGACAAGCTGATCGGCTACGCCTTTGATTTGGTCGTTCAATCCCCACCATTCTTGGATGACAACCACTCCAGGAGCATTACCTTGATCGGCAGCCTCAGCATAGTAGCCAGAGCAGGTTTGTCGATCTGGACGCTGAAAGGTGATAATTTTTCCCATGAGGTGTCTCCTAAAAAGTTAGATCTTTTGCAGACCAGGGTTTTGGGTTATTCAGCGAAACAGCTTGGACTGCCGAACGATTAGCCCAAGTCCTCCCAGCAGTAGAGTTACTACCAGAATGATGATAGGCAACCGCGATGAGTTTTGGCTGGCAGGAATAGTCTGACCGTCACCAGAGACAGTATTTTCAGTAGATTGATTATCTGTCGTTTGAGTTGCTTCCGTTGGAGTGTTCGTCGTTTGAGTCGAGGGATTAGCAACTGGTGCGGCAGTTCCTCTACCGACGATCGCCACATAGCTTAATTCAAAGGGCTGGAAGTCTTCTCCAGATTGGGGCGTACCATTAAGCCGTAGCTCATATTCACCAGCTTCTGGAAAGATTACTTCAGCGCCTGGAATGCCCTGATATTGTTCAGCAGAGATTGCTTCAAGGGTTGGCTCTAGCACCGGAGTTTCCCCTTCAGTGTAAGGAGCAGAATAGATTGTTAGCTTACAGGCACATTGCTCTAACGGCACGATCGCCCCTCCTTCCTGGGTGAGAGCAACCCAAACCTGGGCAGGTTCTCCCGATTTGGGACTGTGGTTTGGTTCGATGTGCCAGAGTCCAGCGACGTTGCCTGATACTTCAACTTTGTGGGCAAGGGTGGGCGTTTCTGCCCATAACAAAAGTGGGGCTGTGAGTAAGACAGGAATTAATCTACTGATTTTTGCTGGGGAAAACATAAAGTTTTTCTAATGCAAGGAATGACCAGAGATGGCGCGATCGCACCAACACCACTAAGAGAGCGATCGCTCCTAACACCACTGCTGCAATCTGATTCACCAGGGATTGCTCAAATCCACCCAGATAGTGAGAGCCCAGTAGAATCGTATGAATAGCAGCCAGAATAAACGCTGGAACGCTGAGCAGATGGAGCGATCGCCAGTGTTTTCCTAATCGTTTCACCATGCGATCGAAACTGGTGAGGGCTAGTGGCGCAAGCAATGCTAACGATACAATGCCTGCCCAACTGCCGATTTGATGAGTCGGTAGCAAAAAGGGAATGGCTTGAACGTTCCAGCCCATCGTGAGTGTGTGACCGATGTGAGCCAGCGCCAAAATGAATGCTCCTACACCCAGGGCACGACGATAGCGGAGAGGTTGCCCCCAAAGCCGACTAATCGGACGGGCAATCAACGCTAGCATCAGGCAAACCAGAGAAGCGTGCCCGGTGTAATCGATCATGTCGCCTGTTCGCAGCAAGGTGAGAATGCCAATGGTAAGGGTGAGCCAACCGCCCATGCGAAAAAGTTGACTGCGGCGATCGCCACTCACCAGCGACCCGACCATGCCTACACCCAGCATCAGCGGCAGCGTTCCTAGCCCAAACGCCAGCATGGTGACACTGCCAATCCAGGGATCGCCTGTCTCTGCTGCCTTAATCTGTGCCGCGTAGAGGAAACCGCAGGGAATCAGCCCCCAAACGATACCCAACAGTGCCGGAGTCCACCAGTGAGACGAAAGTGATAGTTTCACCATGCCGCTGCTGAGGCGGTTGTGCCAGTTCTTTTGGCTCAGCGGATGCAAAAGCGGTAGGTGCGGCACAGATTCCGGGTTGATTTGCGATAGTCCAAACCAGATCAGCAAGATGCCCGTCAGTATCGCCATGCCTTGCCGTAGGACACTATCGACCCCAGCAAACTGTCCACCTGCAATAAGTACGGAACTCAACGCACCAATGCCTGCTCCCACGAGGGCATAGCTGAGCAACCGACCTAGATTGAGCAATCCATGAAAGCAAATTTGCTGTTGCCAGGATGGTTTTTCCTGCTGTTGTGACAGGGAAAAGGCGACAGTGATTGGGCCACACATACCTGCACAGTGTCCAAAGCTTCCCAAAAATCCTAGAGTGGCAATTAGCAGCAAATCCAGCATGGTCAATCTAAAGCAACCGTCGATAACTGAAGTCTCTGGATCAAGCTTAGAGTTTGTTGAGCAGCGATCGCCCCTCTCTGAGTAGAGAAACCAGGTTGTCTGCCGAAGATGGCGATCGTCAACAGGATCGCAGATGACTGTTTCCACACGAACTCCTTCAACTGGATCAGACGTTTATCATCCCCACCAACTCTTCGGTGTTCGTCAAAAAACAGGCTGTAAAACTTCCAGGAAACTTGCAGAATTGGGCGATCGCTCAACCAGTTTGCATCTATTCCACCTGATCGGGATCAAGCCCCATTTCTCTCAGACGTTCTGCTAAACGGTTCACTCGCTGCCGTTCTTGCTCTGCAACTTCCTGAGCGGTTGGCAAGAGAGTCCCCTCTGGGGTTGCCCAGCGTAACCAACGGGTGGTGATGCTCTGATAGGTTCCCTCCCACAGGGTGAGGGTGAGTTTAAGCTGTTCGCTAGTTAATCGCCCCCAATCATCTGGCTCCATCGATTCGTAGAAGCCGTTGTGAGCCGTGAAGCCAGCCAATTCG
Source organism: Oculatella sp. FACHB-28 (assembly GCF_014696015.1). Classification (NCBI taxonomy): domain Bacteria; kingdom Bacillati; phylum Cyanobacteriota; class Cyanophyceae; order Oculatellales; family Oculatellaceae; genus Oculatella; species Oculatella sp. FACHB-28. The sequence continues at coordinate 12,306 of NZ_JACJPJ010000061.1, forward strand.
GTGGTGAAAGGGTCAAACCAGATATATTCTGGGACGCGCAGTTGATCCTGATAAATTTGCTTCTTCTCAACTTTGTCGCGGATGGCAGTGCTTTCTGAGATCAGTTCTATAACTAAATTGGGTGATTTTTCTTCTTCCCAGACGACCCAGCTTTTGCGCTCTTTTCTGGGAACGCCCAAAACGACAAAGAAATCTGGCCCACGGAAATCCTGATTTCGTGCTTGTTGAAGGCTGAAGTAGACAAACATATTGCCGCCGATGAAGAAATCTTGGCGGTCAGCCCAATGTAACTCCAGGGATTCGATCAGCAGACGCATTTGAGCGGCATGGCGAGGTGTTTCCATTGGGATGCCGTCGTCGTAAGGAAGTTCATCTTGAGTCGGAGGGATGGTGACTCCGTAATATTCCAGCTCGCGTCGTCGGGATGATTCGATGTCGATGGACATGGTAGCAACTCCGTGTCTGTAGTCTGCGATCTGCCTGTGAACCAGGGGCTGAACGGCTAATGATGTAGATCCTAACTACATTGTCCCTCGTTCTGCCTGGTGTTTGATCAAGCGTTGCACACTGGCGAGAGTTGGGTTGAGTTCGTAGCTGCGGCGTTCGGGGTGATTGAGGTAGGCAGCTTGCTCCTGCTCGATCATCAGCACATCCTGACGCACTAGTCCGTCTAGCAGTTTTTGAGCCGAGCCAAACATCTTGTTTTTGACAAAGCGGCGAAAGCGTTCGGGGAGTTTGTGCAGACGATGGAAGGCGTTGAGCGAGGTGAAGTGAATCAGGTAAGCCTTGGTGCGGGTTTCGTGGATGGGGCAAAACAGGCAGTAGATTTTGAAATCGTTGCCTAGCGCCGATGCCCAATGGGGGTAAACGTAGCTGACGTCGAGCGGTTCGGGGTGGAGCCGCCGCAGTGCCGGAAAGATGAGTTGCGAGACTGACCAGATTTTGTCGATTTTGTAGTAGCTCTGTGCCTGATAGTGAGCATCAACGCGATCGCCCCCTTCCTCTAACCCCTCCAGCTTTGCCTCAGCCCAAGCCTGATAGTCGTCGTGCAGATGCCCGTGATACATATCCATCAGGTTTTCGATCAGAAAAGAGAAGTGAGCGTTGCACTCAATGATCGAAACGGTGGCAATGTAGTTGAGGTGATCCCATTCGGGCAAGCCCATTGGCTGCACAGTAGGCTGCATTTCTCCACTGATAGATTCCTGCAATCCTTGGGTGCTGGGATAGAGCCAGATGAAACCATCTTGATCCCGCACAGGATAGCGGCGAATTTGGCAGGTAGGTAGCTTCTGGTTGTCTGCCAGGTAAGGGACAGCGGCGCACTGTCCTGCTGAGTTGAACTGCCAGCCGTGATAGGCGCACTCCAGCCAATCACCAATCACCTTGCCTTCGCTCAGCTTGACGTGACGATGGGGGCAGCGGTCTTCTAAGGCATGAATCTGACCTGTGCGATCGCGATACAGCACGATATCTTGATGCCAGAGTGTGGTCCCCACGGGCTGCGTCTGCACTTCACTGCTGCGGGCGACGACATACCAATGGTGAGGGTTGATGCCTACCCGCCGCACATCTCGATGGGTAGAAGAAACGTCCGTGATCATATCTGCAACATTCCTTGAGGATTGACCGAGAGCAGCGATCGCCGCTGAAGCCCTTCCCGGTGGAGGATCTCGTTTGCTGCCAGCAAGCCGCTGCTGATTGCCCGTTCCATTAAGCCGCAGGGGAAGGGCATCTTTACCCAGTCTCCCGCAAATAGTAGGTTGGCGGCAGAGGTGCTGGTCTCCGGGCGATCGGCGTAGCTGTTGGGCGGGAATCCGGCGAAGTTCTTCTGATTCACCAGTTCCCGGTGCAAAACCGTTGCCTGTTGCAGTTCTGGCACAATTTCGTACAGTTCCCGCTCAAAGGTGGTCAGCAAAGCCTGCTGTGTTGGGAACTTGGCTTCTTTGTAGCAATAAGCGTGAAGCTCGACAACGCTACCCCCCGTGCGTTCTGCCCAATCGATGTAATCTTCCTGGATGCGGTGATAGAGGGTGATGCTGTCAGTGAGGCTGTAGCCCGACAGGGAGGCAAAGTTGCTGTGCTGCCAGGGAAAGTCACGGTCAAGCCAGAACCGAGCCACTGCAAATGGGTCAGCCACCGCTAACTGTTTGACCTGCTGTGCCACCTGAGGATGGGCTTCACCTTCAGATAGAGAAAACAAATGTTGAACGCCCGGTACGTCTGCTGCAAAAACATAAAAATCTGCTTCTACAGTTTCGCTCGGCATTGCTTCAGCGGCGATCGCCACCAACTGCACCTGTTCCTCTTGCCGCTGGATCACCTGAAAGCGAGGCAAATCTCGCTGGGCGGGACCACGCTGGACTCGTCCCTGAGCGTCATACATTGCACCATGACAGGGACAGTGAAACGCGCCGTCTTCCTCTTCATGCACGGTGCAGCCCTGGTGAGTGCAGCTGAGGGAAACGGCTTCATTGCTGTTGGCAGCGATCGCATAGACCGCATCGCCCGCGCCAAAGTATTCCAACTGGTCTGTGCTAAGCAGGGGATTGCGCTTTACCCAGAACGGTACTCGACTGCTGCTATTTCCTCGCTGATAGCTGAGGGCTTTCACCTCTCCCTGATCCCAGCGCACGCCGCTGACGGTGACATCTGTGAGAATGGTGCCGCCACTTTGCTGAATCGACTGGGCGATCGGATCTACCAGGCTTCTGCCCATATCCTGACGAGTGCCGTTAAATGCCAGCCCTTCTGGATTGCCAAAGAAGTAAAAGTGAAAGAACTGCATTAGCTCTCCCGCACTCATTACATCGGGTGCATTCAGGCTGGACTTGGCGAAGGGCAGAAAGTAAAGGTCGTACAGCCCTTGAGGAAAGCCTTCTTTCGTCCATTCCGCCACGGACAGATGGTCGAGCCGCTGGAAACTCTTTTGAGCATTGAATCCAGTAATTTCACGAAACACCTGCCAGTGTTCATACTTGGTTAGGTTTAACCCCCAACTCAGGCGATTGGAAGAAGACACCGCCAGATCAACAATATTCCAGGGAAAGGCAGAGTGGCTGGGGCGGAAAACTTCGGGGCGATACTGGCGATCGCGATAAACCACGGAGTAATATTCGAGCGACTTGAAGTTATCCGTTGCACCGATCTCCTGGACTAACCCCTTCAAGTTGTAATACTGCGGGAAAAAGCCGTGGAACCCGTGCTCCATCATGAGCGTTTGGTCGCCCACCTGGATTTCCCAACTGGCAACCTTGCCGCCCAGTTGAGCCGATCGCTCTAAGAGCGTGACGGCAAATCCACGCTGGCTAAGTTCATAGGCACAAGCCAAACCCGCCAAACCACCCCCCACTACAGCAACACTTTTGGGCTGGTTGAGGTAGCGGGGTAAGTCAAGCGTGTCTTGCTGAAAGACAGAAGGCTGGGGTTTGGCGAGGCGAGAGTAGCCGACCAGTCCTCCTACGGTACCGATTCCGAAAAGCTTGAGTAATGTTCGTCGAGAGACGGATTTCAACAGGGCAGAACCTAACGCTTCACTCATTATTTACGAAAACTAAGGCAGGAATGGATGTTTGATGCACTGAGCACTTTAAGACATGAATCATACCAACCCTAGGCGATTGCCCTCTGCTCTATCCATAGCCCAGTCAGAGCCTTATGAGATGAAGGATTCAGCCCTTTCTAGTGAAATCGTTAGCCGATAAAGCTCTTTATCATGTCTCTACATTCGAGAGAATACCCGATTTGTTGATCCCCGCTGTTCAAGCCTGTTTCATAGCGAGAACGGACGATCAAGCCCCACCTAAAGCTCGTAGGATGCGTTAGCGTCAGCGTAACGCATCAAAGCTTTGACAAGACGTGCGTTACGGCTCTGCCTAACGAACCCTACAGCGTTGCGTGATGCTCCTGTGTCTTTCCGCAGTGCCGCTGTGTCTTCTCGCAATGCTGCTGTGTCTCTCCGCGGTGCTGCTGCATCTTCCTGCAATGCTCCTGCGTCTTCCCCCAATGCTACTTTGTCTTTGCGTAGTGCTGCTTTGTCTTCCCGCAGTGCTGCTGAAACATGCAGCGCCTCAAACGTGAGTTGGGTCAAAGGAACATCCAACATAAGTTGAGGGCACGAAACCCAACACAGCCCTTGCTGCTCCTGGATTTCGTGCCCTCAACCTAGCCTATAGTCAACTAACTTGCGTAGTTCCTCTGCTGTAGGGGCGTGGCAGTGCCAAGCCCCTAACCGGAATACCGCACTTTATTAAATTCAGGCTCCTTACTGTTTCGGTTTTGCTGCCTGCGTATCAAAAACCGCGCCAGCGCCATAGGAATCAATATCCATTGCTTCAGAACCACCTCTGACCAGCAAACTCAGCATTGAGCCAAGCTGAAACCAGATGAGTAGCGCAGTCGGCACCACGACGATCGTTGCCAATCCAGCGGCAAACCACCAAACCAGGCTAAATACTGAAAAGCTAGCTGCCATGAAAACCACCAGGCAGACCGTCAAGCCGAAATAAGCGGCGATCGCATGGGGCGTTGCATAGTTGATTTTGGATTGAGACTGACGGTTTGTATCCCACTGAGCGACCTGATATTCCAGGATGTCTTTGAAAATGAACCCAAAGGCGATCGCAAAGAAATTGCTCACCATAATCAGCGTAAACACAGGAGGATTAGTAAAAGGTTCAGGGTTCATGATTAAATGCTCCGCAGGAGTGCCCGTCAGTTAACAAATGTAAAGATCAGTATATAACAAGTCGTTTCATGCTGAAGTTCTACTACAGTCCGATCTGGGTGAATGCTCATCGCATCTAGTTGCTTTGCGAGAGAAGTAGATTCCCTTTGACTCGCCCTCTGATCGACCAGGACACTGATCCTCAAAAGCTGGAAGCTGCTCAACAGCGAGGCACCACTGTGTTGCAATTCCTTAAGAGTGACTCAATCAGCAGACTCATTTTGCTAAAAATTTTTAGTGTGTGCTTTCCGAGTTGCCGTTGTATCAATTGCATCCATTCGGTAGAGAGCCAATTATGCGTCGTATAGGTGTTTCTTCTATTAGCCGTGCTTTTGCAGTATTTGCTTTATTCATATGTCTCTATAGCTTTTTCATCTCGCCCGAAACCGCTATTAAAACTCAGGCTATTTATTGGTTTTGTGTTGCGCTCGTGTCAGCAGCAATTCCATATCTTGAGGAGGTTGTAGCTTATGTACAAAGTATCAAACTCGGCGACATTGAAATTGCATTAAAAGAAGTTGAGAAAGAAATTCAAAGAGTTGATAATAAGGTAGAAAAGTTAGATGGTCGATTAATAGCTTCATTGGGACAGATTCGTCAAAATGAAACAGCCTTATCAAAAGAAGCCCGCGAAGATCGGCAAAAAATTTACGATGAGTCGGCTCAACTTCTGACACTATTGCCTCCTGAAAATAGGATAAATCTCCAAAAACGTCTTACATTGAATCACCTTGACAAGGTAGGTATTGATTTAAAAACTCTAAAAGAGGTGCTTAAAAAACTTGGTTACTATAAAGGAGCAATAGATCAATCCTTTACTCTTGAATTCGTAGAAGCTGTTGAGAAGTTTCAATCTGAGAATATGCCAGGTCAACCTGACGGTATAGTTGCCCCGGTTACCCTTTCTAAAATTGCAGAGTTTCACTCTTAATAGAAATTGCAAAGCCTGTGACCCATCCTTCTGAAAGCGTGCAGCCCATCGCCTCTCTGTTTCGCACTCCGCTTTACGAGCTGTATCGCGAAGCTCAAGCCCGCATTGTCCCTTTCTCTGGATGGGAAATGCCTGTGCAGTACAGCGGCATCTTGCCCGAACATCGGGCTGTGCGTGAGGCAGCGGGGATGTTTGACATCTCCCACATGGGAAAGTTTGCACTGAGCGGCGCAGATGTGATCGACTCGCTTCAGCTACTCGTTCCTTCTGATTTGAGCCGCTTGCAGCCCGGTGAAGCGCAGTACACGGTTTTGCTGAATGCTCAGGCAGGAATCATTGACGATCTGATCGTTTACTACCAGGGAGTAGACGTGAAGGGCAATCAGCGGGTGATGCTGATTGCCAACGCAGCCACAACAGTGAAAGACCGTGATTGGCTGCTGGCAAATCTGAGTTCAGACCTCAACTTTCAAGACTTGTCGCCCACAAAAGTTTTGTTAGCGGTACAGGGTCCAAAGGCAGCTAGCTTACTTCAGGCTTTTGTGCAGGAAGATTTGTCCCAGGTCAAGCGGTTTGGACATTTGGAAGGTACTGTTTTGGGACAGCCCGGATTTTTGGCACGGACAGGCTATACGGGCGAGGATGGCTTTGAGGTGATGGTTGATTCGCAAGCGGGGATTGATTTGTGGCGATCGCTCCTCAAATCTGGCATCACCCCCTGCGGCTTGGGCGCACGCGATACCCTGCGACTCGAAGCGGCAATGGCACTCTACGGGCAGGACATTGACGAAACCACCACGCCGCTCGAAGCGGGTTTGGGATGGCTGGTTCACCTTGACCGTAAAGGCGACTTCATCGGTCGCAAGGTGCTAGAGGAGCAGAAGCAATTTGGCGTAGCGCGAAAGCTAGTCGGGCTACAGATGGAAGGGCGAAACATCGCCCGTCACGATTATCCGGTGCTGTTTAACCAGGAAAAGGTTGGGGTCGTTACCAGCGGTACCGTGTCTCCAACTTTGGGGAAGGCGATCGCCCTTGCCTACGTTCCCACTCACTTAGCTAAGACGGGGCAAGAGTTAGACATTGAGATTCGCCAGAAAGCATATCGGGCGATCGTTGTGAAACGTCCGTTTTATAAGTCGGCAGCAATTCCTACGCTTTGAGGGGCGATCGCACCCATTGCTCTCACCTCTGCTGAAGTTTTTGCTTAGGACACTTGCTTGAGTCACTACAGTTTCAGCAAATCTGAAATCTATGAGCATTTTTGTCCGGCTACTGTAGCTTTTTCGGCTTTTACGGAATAATTTTGTTTGAGGTATTCCCCTCAAATTTTTATTGGCAACCTGCTATGGCGCTCGAATATCCCGAAGACCTAAAGTATCTCGACTCCCATGAGTACGCTCGGCTAGATGGCGACATTGCCACCATTGGCATTACTGCTTTTGCGGTTGATCAGCTTGGCGACATCGTTTTCCTGGAGTTGCCCGACGTTGGCTCAGCCCTGACCAAAGGAGAAACCTTTGGCACTGTCGAATCTGTGAAAGCGGTAGAAGATTTGAACGCTCCGATCTCAGGCACTGTAATCGAACGAAATGACCCAATGGTCGAAGCGCCTGAGCAAGTGGCAAAAGATCCTTACGGTGAGGGCTGGCTGCTCAAGGTGAAATTTGAAGATGCCAGTGAGCTAGACAGCGCTTTGTCTGCCAGCGAATATCAGGCGCAGGTCGAAGGGGAATAGTCTGTTTAGCCTGACCAGACCCAGGCAGCTAAGGCAATTATTCTGCTATTTATTGCAAAGTATTGCAGAATAGTCAGAAATCTGATCAATTCAGATCCGTTCTGAGCTGTCTTTGTTGTCGTTCCCCCTGCACTGCCTCCATGTCTTCAGATTCTCTTGATCTGCATCCCTCGTCCGATTTGAGCCAGTCCGATTCTGATGCGTCATACGCTCAGGTTGACTCGTCTGCCGTCGTCCAAAATGGGAATGGCTCCGCTGCTAATGGGTCAACCAAACAGGTATTTGGTGAGGCGCAAGGGGAGTTTGAGCGCAGGCATATTGGACCCAGTCCAGCGGACGTAGAGAAAATGCTGGAAGCTTTGGCCTTTTCGACACTGGAGGCACTGATCGATCAAACGATTCCGCCTGCAATTCGTCTGCAAAAGCCGCTGGAGCTATCAGGTGGGTCGAGTGAATATGAGGTGTTGCAAGAGTTGAGGGCGATCGCCACTCAAAACCAGATCTTCCACTCTTTCATCGGCATGGGCTACTCAAACTGCATTACGCCCCCGGTGATTCAGCGCAACATTCTCGAAAATCCGGGTTGGTACACCCAATACACGCCCTACCAGCCAGAAATTGCTCAGGGGCGACTGGAGGCAATGCTCAACTTTCAGACAATGGTGATCGACCTGACCGGACTGGAGATCGCCAACGCTTCTTTGCTTGATGAAGCAACCGCTGCTGCCGAAGCGATGACAATGAGCTACGGCTTACACAAAGGCAGTGCCAAAGCCTTCTGGGTTTCCGCAGCCTGTCATCCTCAAACCATTGACGTGATCCAAACTCGCGCCAAGCCGCAGGGGATTGAGGTGATTGTGGGCGATCACCAGACCTTTGAGTTTGATCAGCCTATTTTTGGCGCACTGCTGCAATATCCGGCAACAGACGGCACGATTTACGATTACCAGGAATTTATCCAACGGACGCATGAGGCAGGTGCCCTGGTGATAATGGCAGCAGATTTGCTCAGCCTCACCTTGCTGAAGCCACCAGGGGAACTCGGTGCAGACATTGCCGTGGGCAATACCCAGCGGTTTGGCGTTCCCCTGGGCTATGGTGGTCCCCATGCGGCCTACTTTGCCACGAAGGAAGCGTACAAGCGGCAAATTCCGGGGCGATTGGTGGGCGTTTCCAAAGATGTATCGGGACGACCCGCGCTGCGACTGGCGCTGCAAACCCGCGAACAGCACATTCGTCGGGACAAGGCGACCAGCAATATTTGTACAGCACAGGTGCTACTGGCGGTGATGGCGAGCATGTATGCGGTCTATCACGGGCCGGAAGGGCTGCACCAGATTGCCCGTCGCATTCATCAGCGCACTGCAACTCTGGCAGAGGGTTTGCAGCAATTGGGCTATGAGGTGGGTACGCCATTTTTTGACACGCTGCGAGTAGAGGTAGGCGAGCGGGCTGAGGAAATTTTGGAACGGGCGATCGCCCACCGCATCAACCTGCGTCGGCTGGGCGATCGCGCCATTGGTATTTCCCTAGACGAAACCACCTCTGAGCCAGACCTGCTGCACCTCTTCAAGGTTTTCCTAAAAGGAGAAACGCCCCACTTTACCCCATCGACTCTTTCTCCCCGGAGCAATTTTCAAATTCCAGTCGTCCATCAGCGAACGAGTGCTTACCTGACCCATCCCGTTTTCCACCGCTACCGCTCTGAAACAGAACTGCTGCGCTACATTCATCGGCTTCAGGCAAAGGATTTGTCGTTGACAACGGCAATGATTCCGCTTGGCTCTTGCACGATGAAGCTAAACGCGACTGCCGAAATGATTCCAATTAGCTGGCCCGAGTTTGCTCAGATTCATCCCTTTGCGCCGCTGGCACAAACTCAGGGCTATCAAACTCTGTTTCAGCAGCTAGAGCAAATGCTATCAGAAATCACCGGATTTGCCGGAATCTCACTTCAGCCCAACGCCGGATCGCAGGGCGAATACGCTGGACTATTGGTCATTCGGCAATATCACGAGCAGCGTGGCGAAGGGCACCGTAACATTTGCCTGATCCCAGAATCGGCGCATGGTACTAACCCCGCCAGTGCAGTCATGGCTGGGATGAAGGTTGTCCCGGTTTTTTGTGATGCAGACGGCAACATTGATGTAGCTGACCTAAAAGCAAAAGCCGAAAAGCATCACGAGCATCTGGCAGCGCTGATGGTGACCTATCCTTCGACGCACGGTGTGTTTGAGGAGGCGATTCAAGAGATTTGTGCGATCGTCCACCAGCACGGCGGTCAAGTCTATATGGATGGCGCAAACATGAACGCCCAGGTTGGGCTTTGTCGTCCGGCAGATTTTGGCGCAGATGTCTGTCACCTCAATTTGCACAAAACTTTCTGCATTCCTCATGGCGGCGGCGGACCGGGTATCGGACCAATTGGCGTAAAGCCTCACCTGAAACCCCTCCTGCCAGGTCACTCTGTCGTTGACATTGAAGAAGTCTACTCAGAAGGTGACATTCAAAGTTCAAGATCCAAAGCTCAACCTGCTCGAATCGGTGCAGTTGCTTCGGCTCCCTGGGGCAGCAGCAGCATTCTGCCGATTTCCTGGATGTACATCGCTCTAATGGGGTCGATTGGACTGACTAGAGCCACACAAGTCGCGATTCTGAATGCCAACTACATCGCCAAGCGACTGGAGAATGACTACCCAATTCTCTACAAAGGTAAAAATGGACTGGTTGCCCACGAGTGCATTTTGGATTTGCGCCAGTTTAAGAAAACCGCTGGGATCGAAGTTGATGATATCGCCAAACGGTTGATTGACTACGGTTTCCATCCACCAACGGTGTCCTGGCCGGTTGCCGGAACGGTGATGGTAGAGCCCACCGAGAGTGAGTCCAAGCAAGAGCTAGACCGCTTCTGTGATGCCATGATCGCAATTCGCGAGGAGATTCGCGAAATTGAGCAGGGGAAAGCCGATCGCCAAAACAACCTGCTCAAAAATGCACCCCACACCGCCGAGATTCTCATCAGCGATGAATGGGAACGTCCTTACTCCCGTAAACGCGCTGCCTACCCAACAACCTGGACGCAAGAAAACAAATTCTGGGCTTCAACCGGACGAATCGATAATGCCTATGGCGATCGCAACCTAATTTGCGCTTGTCTACCCATGGAAGACTACACAGAATAGGATAGAGAAACGTAGGTTGGGTTTCATGCTTTAACCCAACGAGCCTAGCTCTTTGAGATGTCATTGAGTTTCCCTAGCTCAGCCCAACCTACAGCGATTCAGGGGAATGATCTTATGGTTCAAAGCCTCCCAATCGGCAATTTGAGTTTGTCCGATGTCGAAACCAAGTTTGACCTGAAGGAAACGCAGGACGAAACTTTCTTCCCGGAATGGCACCAAGATCTGCCAGAACTAACCCAGTCAGAACGGCAAGATCTAGATCAGGTCAAACGCAACTTTCTCTACCAGAACAAATCCCCCCTGGCAGAAGTTGCTGTAAAAATGGTCGTGTTGGCTCCCTTGCTATCAATGGCAGGTTTTTATCAGCCCCCCGTTTCGATTTGCGACCGAAGCTCCGGTTCAAATCACCGCTGAGGATGACGGGCAATTGTTTCGTGGAAGGATTGATGTGCTGGTGCTGCAAGAGCGCTTCTGGATTCTCACTGTTGAATCAAAAGAAGCTGGTTTTTCACTCAAGCAGGCGATCGCCCAAGCACTCGCCTACATGACGGGTAATCCTTACCCTGAACGCCCCGTTTTGGGTCTCGTAACTAACGGTAGCCACTTCATTTTTCTGAAGTTGACTCAACGCGAAATACCCCAATATGCTTTGTCAGATGAATTCTCTTTAATGAAGCGCAGTAATGATCTATATCATGTCCTTAAGATCTTGAAGCACCTGGGAAAATCGCTAGTCTTTTAGGAGAATCTTGACGGAGAAGGACGCATGACAGACTGGTGGCAGATCTTCCCACAGGGGCGGCAAACGCTGACGATTGAAGATGCTGAAGGTGAAAAGGTGGCGATCGCCTACGGGGAAGCCGGAACCGGACAACCCCTGTTTTTACTACATGGCATTGGCAGTTGGAGCTATAGCTGGCGGCACAACGTCAAACCTCTGTCGCAGCACTTTCGAGTCATTTGTCCAGATGCAAAAGGTCATGGCTTCTCGCCTGCCTCCACTGCACCAGAAACAGTTGGGCATCAAATTGTCGAACTAACCCGGATCATCCAGGCATTGACCGATCAGCCTGCCATTTTGGTGGGAGAATCTCTGGGCGCGTTAACGGCTTTGGCAGTAGCACAGGCTCATCCAGAGTTGATCGAACGGCTGGTGCTGATCAACGTGCCGATTTTTCCGCGACAGTTGCCGAGTTTGGGAATGCGATCGCTTGCTGACATTCCTCTAGATCTGGTGCGCTGGTTTGATCAGTCACGCCTGATTCGTTCCTTTGCGCCTGTTGTCCGTTCCATCACCTGGCTGATGCGGCAGGAAGTTGTCGCTGACCCAAACTCCATTACAGATGAGGAAATTTACTGGCTCACCTATCCCTATGTTGAGTTCCCCGGCACAATTACTCAGTTTGCGACGGATTTACAGCAATCGGCGCGAGAAATTCGCAATTTGCAAACCGGACAACCGAGTATCATTCGCACCATCCAGCAAGATCTAGCCAAGGTGGTTTGTCCGACGTTAATTCTGTGGGGAGAGTGCGATCGCTGGTTTCCCGTTGCGGATGGCGAAAAACTTCACGCTCACCTGCCCAATTCGCAGTTTCAGGTTATTCCCAACTGCGGACACAATTCCTCTAGCAGTGCGGCTCCAGTGAATGAAGCGATTCTGTCCTTTATGCAAACAGAGGCGGCTACTCGGTAAGGAGCGATCTCAAGACACAGCCTGTCTGAGGAGGAAATATCTCTACGCTCAAGTTTGTAGCAGATTTGAGAAAAATTTGCTGCTGGCTGACTCAATTCAGACCATAGCCCCAGATTGATCCCAATCTCCAATTTCTATCGCTTTAAGCAAACGCTGAACCCAAATCGGGAGGAACGTCCTGCCAGCGACCAGGACCGATCGCCCGCAATGCTTCCTTCAACACAACGTCTCCGGTATACAGCGCCCGACCTACAATCACTCCCGTTACACCCGTTGGCTCTAGCGCCAGCAGACTGAGCAAATCGGTTGTGGAGCTAATGCCGCCTGACGCAATAACGGGAACCGAAACGGCTTCTGCTAGCTCTCTCAATGCCTGCTGGTTAGGCCCTTGCAGGGTGCCGTCCCGGTGAATGTCGGTGTAGATGATCGCGGCAACGCCTGATTGAGCCATTTGCTGAGCCAAGGCAATCGCCTCTACCTCAGAAGTCTCCAGCCAGCCGCGAGTCGCGACTTTGCCATTTCGCGCATCGATGCCAACGATGATTTGTTGGGGAAATTCCTGACAAAGTTGATTCACCAAATCGGGCTGCTCGACTGCAACCGTTCCTAAAATGGCGTAGCGGACTCCCATCTTGAATAGGTTAGCGACACTTTGGCGATCGCGCAGTCCACCGCCCACCTGAACGGGCACATTCACGGATTGGGCGATCGCCTCAATAGCCTGCCAGTTAACCGGATGCCCTGCCTTTGCTCCATCCAGGTCAACCAGGTGCAGCCGAGTTGCGCCCTGCTCAACCCACTGCTGCGCTACAGCTACCGGATTTTCGTCAAACACCTGAGACTGCTCATAATCTCCCTGATAAAGCCGGACACAGCGTCCTTTGAGCAAATCGATCGCTGGAATCACATCCACAGCTGCTAATCCTCTCTATATCTATCAACCACAACGCGTTAGACCCACTCTTATCTAAGGCTGGGTGTTTTAAGGCGTACCCCGCTCCAAAATACCCAGCTTGATGTAGAAACGGTGTTAGGACTCTGCTTACATTAAAGAAAGCCAGAATCATAAAATTGTGCACCGTTCCGCGCCCATAGTGTATGGTATCCCCTAAACGTATTGAGAGGCTCAGATGTACAGTCAAGAAGGTTATACCCAACTGACGTTTCACTACATTGACGGTCGTAGTGAGTCTTTTACGGTTTACGAACCGATTGAAGACGCTGCCAACCCTCCAGGGCTGAATTTGGAGGTGCGCCACCTGTTAGAAAAAGACTGGTGGATCGTCAACCTAGAGGAACAAACGGTGTTTATCAACATTGATAATGTCATCAAAGTTGAAGTGAAGCCTGCTATTCCTGACCTCAGAGGGGAAGGCGTTTTTTCTAATGCTGACCAGGTGACTACCATTAATCGGATGCGATAAGGATAACCATGCAGCCAAGCGTAAGTCTAATTCGGGCTGAAAGTTACGAAATTCAGCAGCTACGGGCTCATTTAGAGCGGTTGCTAGAGCCTCTGGGCGGAATGGCGGCGTTTGTGAAAGCGGGCGATCGCGTCTTACTCAAGCCGAATCTGCTGACGGGGGCACGTCCCACTAAGGAATGCACGACTCGTCCAGAGGTGATCTACTGTGTTGCCCAAATGGTGCAGGAAGTAGGTGGAAAGCCGTTTTTGGGAGACAGTCCCGCCTTTGGCAGTGCCACAGGAGTAGCTAAGGCAAATGGCTATTTGCCCTGGTTAGACAAATTGGGTGTCCCTATTGTGGAACTGCAAGGCAAGCGCTATGAAACGGTTAGTGCAGACTTTAACCATCTGCTGCTTTGCAAGGAAGCGATGGAAGCCGATGTGGTGATCAACTTGCCTAAAGTGAAATCTCATGTGCAGTTGACGCTAACTCTGGGTGTGAAAAATCTGTTTGGCTGTGTTCCTGGCAAGATGAAGGCTTGGTGGCACATGGAAGCTGGGAAGGACAGCGATCGCTTTGGCGACATGCTGGTCGAAACGGCCCGAGCGATCGCCCCTAACCTGACTATTATGGATGGCATCATCGGTCATGAAGGCCAAGGTCCCAGCGGTGGTGAACCTCGTCTCTTGGGTGTTTTGGGCGCTTCGGCTGATGTGTTCGCGCTTGATCGAGCGATGGTAGAAATCCTCAATGCTGACCCCGCTGCGATCCCCACAGTGGCTGCTTCTCAACGCTTAGGAGTTTGCCCTGAGTTGGAATCTATCCATTTCCCTCATCTCACGCCTCAAGAGCTAAAAATTCTCGACTGGAAGCTACCCGAACAGCTGATGCCGATTGACTTTGGTGCACCTCGCGTGATCAAATCGACCTTCAAGCATCTCTACATTCGGTTCATTAAAGAACCCATTGCAGCTTATGCTTCCCAGGCGCATTTGTAGTTTGAGAGAAGTTATACCAAATCGTCTATAAAGTAGCAGTATCGGTAGGGGCGAAGCATTCGGTTACAATCCTTGCAACTAAAGCACAATTCCTTGACCGAATGCTTCGCCCCTACACCCAATAGTGCTTCTTCCCAAAGCGGATTCCGTATTAGATGATGTTCTGGGAAAAGATTTAACCCTCGGGTAGGGGCGGATTTGACAGAGCCTTTGCCCATAACCGATAGCTTAGTTGCTAGACCTGCCCTTAGGCGGTGTTAGCTACAAACTAGACTCTTCAAGAATTTCCTCAGATTGACCCGGTAGTTCTATCGAAGAGATGATTCTGGGAACAGGCAAGAGATACCGGGTTTTTCCTAGTTCTTCCTGCAATTCTTCTGTTTGGGCTGCGATCGCATTATATTGATTGACCAACTTAGAATACTCAGCGTAAAGCGAATCATACTTGGCGACGGCAGCATTATGGTCACTTGCCATTTGGTTATGCTGCTCAACTGCTTTGGTATAGTCTGCCTGCAAAGAAGCCGGGATTCCGTCTGGATAATCCTGATTAAATGTGGTGATTTTTGACTGCAAGGTCTGAATTTCAAAGCTAGATGAACTTAGCTCCAGCGTCATCTCTTTTAGCCAAGATTCCATCTCTTGCATTGCAGAATGCTTTGCACCAAGTTCTACCTCAAGATTGCTGAGTTTAATCCGGTCGTCCCGCTTATCAAAGTTTTGGACGCTGACAAAAACCAGATTCACGCCGAAAAGAAATGCGATCGCTGTAACCAGTCCAAGTAGCCGAATTCTAAACATCGTTTGCACTCTCTGATGCTCTAACCAATCTTTTAAGCTAGCTACTAGCAAGCCGCCCACTGGCGATCGCTAACAATAGGGATAAGCCAAATGCCAGCCGATACCAAACAAAAACCCAGGTACTTTGGCGCTGCAAGAAACGAATCAACCAGGCGATCGACAGATAGGAAAAGATGAAAGTTGAGATAATTCCCACAATCAGGGCAGGCAAAACATCCAGGTGATTTCTGATCTCGATCGACTGGTAAAGGGTGGCGATCGCCAAAGTTGGCAAACCTAGCAGGAAAGAAAACTTGGCTGCTGCCTGTCGCTCCAGTCCCAAAAACAGAGCCATGGTCATCGTCGAACCAGAGCGAGAAGTTCCTGGAATAATCGCCAGCATTTGCCCCAACCCCACCAAAATTCCGTCCTTGATTTCAAGCAGGTTGAACCCCCGCTTGCGACTGCCAATTTTCTCAGCCAGACCCATCAAAAGCGACATTATGATAGACATGCAAGCAATGACCAACGCCCCCTCTAGTACGGATTGAGTTGCCTCTGGCAAAAGCTTTTTGTAAAGCAACCCTCCTGCCAATGCGGGCACCGTACCAATCGCAATGCCAACAAAAATTTTCCACTCCTCTTGTTCCCAGTTCTTTTTGCGAAAAGCCGTCCAGCTTCCCGTCAAAGTCTGGTAGATGTCTGACCAGAAGTAGATTAGTACTGCAATGACGCTGCCAAACTGAATTGCGTCTACAAAATACTTCTCTCCCAAAACATCCCAGCCAAACACTCGGGTAAACACGAGCAAATGCGCTGTGCTGCTAATGGGCAGGAACTCGGTTATTCCCTGAACAAGCCCCAAAATAACGGCTTGCAGCAGATTTACTTCCCCAGCGGCGACAGACTCGGTTTGAGCAATCAATGAGGGCAGGAAGGATGCGGGCATTAGATCATGAGGTAAAGCAAGTGTGCATTCCACAGACTGAGTCCAACTTGTTAAGTTGGTCATTAGAGTTAAACCTGCATTGATTTCGGCCAAACCCATGCTCACTCCTCAATAAAGTCCAGGTTTCAACAAAATTGCTGCCCTAATTTAAGCTTGAATTGCTGAATGTGTCTGCCTTAAAGCCTCAGCTATACAAAATCTTTTCACCCCAGCACTATTCAAGCGACAGGCTAAAAGATGCCAAATCCCTACGCAAATCTTACGCAGCAATCTGCCTCTATCCCGGAATTTTTAGAGAATCAGGAGCTCGGAAGGTTTTGAGAAGGCGCGTTTTCGGACTCAAAAAACTGCGCTATTGTTGTTAAATATGCCCCCCAGGGGGATAATTTTGTGATATGTTAAAAAAAGTAAATTAATACTCATAATACTTTGTCTTCTTTTACTCCGTCATCGACAGCCCTCTACCAGGCTCGTCTAAAAGAACCCTCTTTAACTGAAGCGCCTTCCGAGAGTTGGGTGGGCGATCGCATCTCACCAAGTCGCATCTCGCAGTCCTGGCGGTTTTTTGCAGCTTCTGTATTTTTAGTATCGGTACCTGTTTTTTTTCAAGCCCCGTTAGTTAGATGGTCGCCTTGGCTTAGCTTAACTCTAACTTTGGCTTGGCTAGGGTTGGGCCAGTGGCTTCAATCTCGCCCTTCAAGTAATCCCTCTAGTAAGCTCTGGGGCGATTTGCTATTGGGGTTCGCTTGGACGTGGCTAGCAGGTTCGATTTACTGGGGTTGGTTTAGATGGGAGCCACTCCTGCATTTGCCGATTGAAGCGGTCGGACTGCCATTCACCCTTTTGTGTCTAGCCAAACAGCGCGGAAAGGTGGGTAACTGGTTCTATCTGGGTTCCTTATTTGGCACAGTCATGACGGATCTGTATTTCTACATAGCGAACCTGATTCCCCACTGGCGACAGCTAATGCAGGTGGAGCCGAGCCAAGCGCAGTCTATTTTGCAGGATGCGGTGGCTCAAATTCAAACTCCCTGGGGAGTCTGTTGGGCTACCTTTCTGATCATCATTCTTCTGGTGGTGGGTTGTTTACCCATCCGCTCTCGACAGCTACACTGGAGAACGTTTAGTGGAGCCGTGTTGAGCACTTTGCTAGTTGATGGTTTGTTTTGGCTAGCTGCTTCCTCCGTCTGAGTCAAGATATGATTTGAGGTATCCTGAGTCGACACGGCAACATAGTTCGCTGAAGACACAGGTCCTTGGCACTGTTGCGCTAGTATGGAATCTCCTGCTAAGGAGCGTTGCGCTATGGCACCGTGCTGAAGTTGGGTCTACAGAGAATTATTGAGGTTAAGGTTTCCAGTATTTGTATTTTGGGAACCTTCGTGAGTTATGGATAGATGCTTCAGGATGCATCATAGGGAAAGATCAGCGGTTCTTAGCCTGTGGTGACTTCACAACCCGTTCCCCATCTGATACTTCGTAACGAGTCAGGTAATCGTTATCTCTCCTTAGCAGGCAGCAATTGCTGGACTGTCGGGCGAGGTGATGATAACAACTTTGTGCTGCCTGATCGCTGGATTTCCCGTAACCATGCCATGCTTCAACGGATGGAGACGGGAGAGTTTTACTTGATCGATTTAGGTAGCCGCAATGGTTCGTTTGTCAACGGACGGCGAGTCAGTGTGCCTGTAACGCTACAAAATGGCGATCGCCTTACCTTTGGGCAGACCGAGTTAGAGTTTTACTGCCCTCCCATCGAGCACATGACTGACGCTTCGATGGGGGGAGTGCCAGATTCAGAAGAATTTACCGCTACAGCAACCCTGCATGTGCGACGGTTGATCTCGGTGCTGGTGGTTGATATTCGTGACTTTACGGTGATGACCCGACAGCTTGACGAGAAAGTTCTGTCTGAGGTGATTGGCACCTGGTTCCGCTGTGCAGGAGACATCATCCGCGAATACGGAAGCTGGGTTGATAAGTACATTGGCGACGCGATCATGGCGGTCTGGATTCATGGCGCTCAGGGCGTTAGCCATGATGAAATGATCCGTATTGCCCATGCCCTCAGCGCTCTACACAAGATGACTAGTCAGCTGCACGAGCGCTATCCTCTACCATTTCCACTACGGGTTGGGGCAGGCCTAAATACGGGCTACGCGATGGTTGGCAATACGGGAACAGGCGATCGCCCTGACTACACGGCTTTGGGTGATACAGTCAATGCGGCCTTCCGACTAGAATCGTCAACTAAGCAAATCGGTATGGATGTTGCCTTGGGCGAAACAACCTACAAATATTTAGCAGCCTCTGGTGCTAACCCCAAACTATTTAATCAATACACCGTCAGTATGAAGGGTTACGACTCGCCGACCTTGACCTATGCGGGCTCTTTTGCTGATCTGAATACTTTTCTGCAGATAACCGGGAAGGTGTAGGGATCAAAGGCTACCGTTTGGGGATCGATTGAAAAATTGGACGGGAAGATTCTCAAGGGTGGCGATCGATTGACCAGCGGAAGTGGTAGTCTCTAAGTAAGCGCTGTGTATAGCTTGCATTGCATAGGTTTGAGTTCAATTGATTTAGATTAATTTGGAGCGGGAGGGATCTTACTAATGAGACGACTGGTTGGCGTAGTGCTGGTTTTAGGTTTACTGGTCGGTTGTTTAGGATGGCTAGGGTTGCCTCAACCAGCCATTGCAGCTAATTTGAGTAGCCTGACCTTCAATTCATCCCCAGTCTTGGCAGCAGATATCCGAAACAGTGTGGATGACAAGATGCTTGAACTGGGTAGAAAGTTGGACTTAAACAACACAAATGTCCGTGCTTTCACCCAATATCCCGGACTGTATCCCACCTTGGCTCGGATGATTGTTAAGAATGCACCTTTTGATGAAGTTGAAGATGTCCTGAACATGCCCAACTTGACCGATCGCCAGAAGGAAATTTTGCAGGCAAATCTGGATAAGTTTACCGTGACCCAGCCAGATGATGCTTTTGTTGAGGGAGGCGATCGCTTTAACAACGGCATTTATCGATAGGACTGGTCAAAACCAAGTCAAATTTAATTCTTTCATCTCTGTCGAATTCGACTCGCTCTCTGTACAGTAGGTTTAATCCAAAAGTTATTTCAGGTCATCCTGCATTGCTTTTGCTACTGTTCTCAGGGAGCGATTTTTAATTGCCACATTCGTTAGATTCTGATGTGCTTGATTTAGCCCTCTCTCAGCCATTTGATGTTTTAGTGGTAGGCGGTGGGGCAGCGGGGCTATATGCAGCACTTTGTTTGCCGGAGCATTTTCGCGTCGGACTGATTACCAAAGATACGCTCTCGCTTTCTGCCAGTGATTGGGCTCAGGGCGGCATTGCAGCGGCGATCGCTCCCGAAGACTCTCCTATCCTACATATCGAAGATACGCTTAAAGCTGGAGCCGGACTGTGTGACCCTGCTGCGGTAAAGCTGCTAGTTGAGCGAGCCCCCCGCTGTATTCAATCTTTAGTCGAGATGGGTGTTGGGTTCGATCGCCACAACGGAGAACTGGCGCTCACTCTAGAAGCTGCTCATTCGCGGCGGCGTGTGCTTCATGCCGCAGACACAACGGGCCGGGCAGTCATCACTACGCTGACGGCACAAGTGCTGAGCCGCAAAAATATTCAGGTGTTCTCGCAAGCGTTTGCCGTAGATCTCTGGTTAGCTGCGGATCGCTGCCAAGGCGTTAGCCTTGGCTACCAGGGAAAAGTAATCTGGCTACAAGCTGGAGCTGTTGTGTTAGCCACTGGCGGCGGCGGACAAGTTTTCGCTCAAACGACTAATCCTGCTTTAAGTACCGGAGATGGTGTGGCAATGGCGTGGCGAGCAGGCGCACAGCTGCGCGACCTGGAGTTTGTCCAATTCCATCCCACCGCATTGACTAAAGCGGGCGCACCCCGATTCTTGATTAGTGAAGCCGTTCGGGGAGAGGGCGCACATCTGGTTGATGAGCAGGGGCAGCGATTTGCTTTTGACTACCATCCTGACGGAGAGCTTGCTCCCAGAGACGTGGTTAGTCGGGCAATCTTCAGCCACCTGCAAAAAACGGCGACTGATTTGGCGACAGCCCATGTTTGGCTTGATCTGCGTCCCATTCCAACCGAAACGATCCGGCATCGCTTTCCTAACATTATTCAGGTGTGTCAGCAGTGGGGCGTAGACGTGTTCCATGAATCAATCCCGGTTGCCCCTGCTGCCCACTACTGGATGGGCGGTATCACAACTGACTTGATGAGCCGCACTTTGATTCCAGGACTATATGCAGTGGGAGAAACAGCTAGCACGGGCGTACACGGAGCCAATCGACTGGCTAGCAACTCACTGCTGGAGTGTTTGGTTCTTGGAGCGCAGCTTGCCCATCTGGAGCTTCAACCCGCTTCAGAATTAGAGAGCGGAAGAGCGGAAGAGCAGGAGAGTGGGGAAGTCTCGCTGGCTTACACTCCAGATGCGGCGGAGGTCGCTCAGGTTGAAATGCTGAGGCAGGAAATTCCTAAGCTGGTTTGGCAGAGTGCTGGAATCTGCCGAGAACAGCGATCGCTTGAAGAGGCGATCGTCCAAGTCGAAACCTGGCAACAAAAATTTGCTGCGCTCTCGCTCACTCAAACTTTGGTAGACCTGCAAGTAGATCACTTCTTGCAGCTAGACGTTCCTAACCCTGACTTGCTGCTGCGAACCTGGGGCGAAACGCGCAATCTTTTAGATACCGCCTATCTGATCCTGAAGAGCGCTGCCTTTCGCACTGAGAGTAGGGGCGGACACTACCGGCTGGATTATCCTCACACAGAACCTGACTGGCAAGTCCACACATTGGTTTGCCATCAAACCTGGCAAACCTCGACCGCTTCTCCCCAACCCTCAAACTTTAACCCCTAACCCCTTTATCTTCCAGAAAAGGCTTTGCCAACAGCAGGCTACAGATCGTCTTCGCGTCTACCGCTTCACCTGATTGGATGGCTTGCTCTAGCTCTTGAGGAGTCATGAGAATAGTTTCCATATCCTCATCTTCGTCTTGGCTGGGTGGAAGCTCAAGCTTCTCCAAGTCCTGGGCTAGAAACGCGTAAATAATTTCATCAGAGTAGCCGGGAGCCAAGAAAAACTCTCCCAACTTTTGCCAGCGATGAGCCCGATATCCAGTTTCTTCCTCAATTTCTCGCTGCACGGTTGCTGCCGGATCTTCGTTCGGTTCGACAGTTCCCGCCGGAAACTCTAGCAGACGACCCTGTGCTGCAAAGCGATATTGCCGCACCAGCACCAGCTTTCCATCGGGAGTGACTGGAACTGCCAGCGCCCCTCCCGGATGGCGAACACATTCCCAATCGCCTTCGACCTGATTGGGCAGGCGCAAACGAGTGACTTCAAAGTTAAACTTTCGTCCCTGGTAGAACAGCCGTTTGCTGAGAAGTTGGGAAGGCTCTTGACCGGGTGGCATGAAGGGGGATGGGGATTAGGGATCGGGGGCTAGGGATTGGATACTGCTCCAAAAGCTTCGTCGCTATTGGACGAAGTTAGCGGCAGCCTGACTGGTGGAGGTGAGGTAGAAGGTGCTGGCGGGTTTCATGGCTAGACCAACGTCCCGAAGTCCTTTGATTGCTAGCATCTCCTCACTGTCGGGCTTAGCGGGAACTTGAGCGTTCCGGAAGCCGTTGGTTAGCTGGGCTAGAGCTTCCTGCAAAAGCTGACCTGCATCCATTGCCAGCCAGCCCTGATCAGTTTTTTGACGAAACTCAAAGTGCAGGTGGGGCCCAGTCGAATTGCCCGTACTGCCGACACGACCAATCACTTCACCTTGCTCGACCCATTCTCCTGGCTCGACAAACAGTTCAGACATGTGGGCGTAGAGCGTTTCAATGGTTTCGTCGCCGTGGGACATGACGACCGTTAAGCCATAACCGCCCATGAAGTTAGCGATCGCCACTTTTCCGGTGTAAGCCGCGACGACAGGGGTGCCCATAGGTGCGCCAATGTCGGTGCCCTGGTGCAAGCGATAACCACCAGAAATGGGGTGCAGCCGCCAGCCAAAGGCAGACGTGATTACAGAGGGAATCGAGAGCGGAAACATCAGGCTGACGTTGCCATTTCCAGGGAGAGCGGAAGGGCGAATGGTGCGGCTAAAGTATTCTCTGCCTGAAGGGGTGGTGCCGCCGATGGTCACGCCGCTAGGTCCAATGCTGACTGGACCTAACCGCAGAGTACGATCGCCACTTTGCGAGGCGGCTACGGTTTGAGAATTGCAGATGCTAGCGGGTACATTTTGACCGCTCGCTACCGTTGCCTGACAGCCTGTTGAGCGCTCAGAGAAGACTACCGCAGGCTGTTCATAGCCTTGGGTTGCGCCGATGCTGTACTCGGTCGAGTCAATGTAGCTGTTTTGCTCGACTGCCGGAGCAGAGTTGGATGGACTTAAATTGGATGGACTTAAACTGTCTGCTGTAATGGGTGTGTCGCTAGACAGCCCAGGCACCACAATCGTCGAAGCATCGGGTGCAGGTTGGCTGGAGGCTTGACTGGGAGAAGAACTAGGGGCAGGGCTTGCTGCTGGGGGTTGCGTCACAACAGGAGCCGGAGCAGGTTCAGGTTCAACCACGACTGGAGCGGGAGGTACAGACTGCGGGCTGCTTTCAGCAGGCATTAGCAGGTCTTGAGCGCTGGGAACAATCACTTCCGAAGCATCAGGGGTTTGGGCAAAGGTGACCATACTGCTGCTGAGGATGCCTAAGCCACCTAGCCAGCCAATTCCCCGAACTAGTAGCGATCGCTGAACGGAAGATTGGGTTGAAATTCGAGTATTACGTCGTTGAGTCATCACTGCGTCCGCTACGTTAAAAACTTGCCCTGAGCGATTTAGGCTAACTGTTTAAGTCTTATTTATATTGCACTCAACCTATGATGATGCAACAAACCGGGTGAGACTTCCTCCAGGTGGTCATCATTCTAGTCGTCTACTTGGGGCATTCGGTTCCATCAGCATGGAATTACGATGATTTGCCAGCAGACTAGACTGATGCACTATTGCCCAGATTGCCATACCCCAGACTGATTGTACCGGGCTTGAGGCTAATTTCGGTTGAAGTAGCGGGATTTTCCTGGTTCAAGCAAACTTGCAGGTCGCCTGTTGCAGAAACACCCGTGACCTGTGCGATCTGCTCTGCCCCAGGCTGATCGATTGTAACAAGGTGCCCAATGCTAGTCAGGAGTGCCTGATAGCGCGGCAAGATTGCTTCGATGCCATGCTGCTGCCAGAGCTGATAGCCAGCCATCATGCCTTGCAGGGCGATCGCCGCCAGCATTTCTAATGAAGAAATCGCCGGATCGGGCTGCTTCAGAATTTCCTGCAAGTTAATTCCTGTGGGTGGGACTGGATTCTGCCAGTTGATCCCCACACCGACGATCGCTTGTGTGATTTGCCCCTGCTGCATTCGCGTCTCAGTCAGAATGCCACCCAGCTTGCGTTTCTGCACAACCAGATCGTTCAGCCATTTTAGCCCCACTGGAATGCCGTAGTTTCGCAATGCTGATGCAATGCCCCAGGCACTACAGAGTGTCAGTTGAGCGCTATTTTCTACAGGAAGATGGGGGGTAAGCGCCAGAGATAAGTACAAGCCGCCTGGAGAAGACTGCCACTGTCGCCCCCATTGCCCTCGCCCAGACTGTTGCTGAAGGGCGATCGCCACGGTGCCTTCGGTTGCGCCCTGGTCTAGCAAATTCCAGAGCACACGATTAGTTGAATCAACGGTTTCAAATAGGTGAACTGTAAACGACGGCTCATTGGCTTGAGACAATTCTTGCCCTGATCGAATCTGATCGCGGCAATGCGATAAGGCGGTTTTGAGCTGATCTGGATCGAATCTCAAGGGTGAAGTCAGCCTGAATCAATGCGGGTTAGACTAGCATAAATTTTGCCCCCTTCACCCATGACAACTTCTGTAGCAACCTGGCAGTGGCAAACTTGGCAAGGGCTGCCATACCTGACCTGTAGCCTCCTAGAACCCTGGTCGCACGGTTTTTTTACCCAGCAGTTTTCACCACGATCGCCCGCTGAATTGGTGAAAGTGCTTGATCCGGCAGTTCCGGCTTATCGCATCCACCAAGTTCACGGCAACAGGGTGCTGAGTCCCTCGGAAGTCGAGCAGTTTCAGCAGGAGCAAATGTCCTCTGAATCAGGCGATGGAATTGAAGTGATCTTTCCCCCTGCGGATGGCTTGCTGACGGAGCAAGCAGGACAGGCAATATGGGTCTGTAGTGCAGACTGTGTGCCTGTGCTGATTGCAGACGTTGAAACTGGGCAAACAGCAGCAGTTCATGCAGGCTGGCGCGGTACAGCAGGTGCAATTGTGCCAGAAGCGATCGCCCGCCTGCGGACACAGGGCAGCAAACTGCACAATTTAAGAGTCGCAATGGGGCCTGCGATCGCTGGAGAAGTTTACCAGGTGTCAACTACGGTTGCGGCTGAGGTTGGTGCAACCGTGGTGCAGGATGTGGTTAAAACAGAACCTACTCCAGAGCCAGAGGTGATTTTGGCAGCGCTGAGAGAACTGCCAGAGTCTCCTTTATTAAGTGACCCCCAACCGGGACGGGCACGGCTAGATGTGCGACGAGTCAATGCGCTTCAGCTTGAGCAAGCGGGCATTCTCACAGAACACATTGCGATCGCTCCCTACTGTACCTATCAGCACGCTGAGTATTTCTTTTCCTATCGTCGCGATCGGCTCAAAAAAGTGCAGTGGGCAGGAATTGTGAGTCGGAGACTGCCCTAGCCCCTAGCCCCTCTTCTAGTCACGCCAAAGAGCAATCCCACCCAGTAAACCCATGATGTTTTCCACGATGGCGACGTTAGCGGGCAAGTTAAGCGTGACTTGTCTGGCTTCGCCACCGCCGATGTAGAGGCGCTCGTAATTAAATAGATGCTCTAGAGTGGCGATCGCTTTTTCTAGACGACGATTCCAGCGCTTTTTGCCAATCGATTCTAAGGCTGTCCGTCCAAGCTGCTCTTCGTAGGTTTGATCTTTGCGAAACGGGTGATGTCCCATTTCTAAGTTGGGTACCAGTTTCCCATCGACAAATAGAGCAGAGCCAAAACCCGTACCCAGCGTGATCACTAGTTCCACACCTTTTCCGGAGACGGCTCCTAAACCCTGAATATCAGCATCGTTCGCGACACGGGTAGGTTTGCCCAGTTTTTCAGTCAGGGTTTTCTCCAGGTCAAAGCCGACCCAGGAAGTATCAAGATTTACGGCAGTGTCAATGATGCCCTGCCGCACCACGCCTGGGAAACCGACAGAAACCCGATCGAAAGCTTGAGCAGATGCAAGCTCGGCGATCGCCCCGACAATTTTTTCTGGCGTAGCAGGCTGAGGTGTATCTACCCGCGATCGCTTGTTCTGAGGCTCGCCTGTCTCGTTCAAAACCAGCGCTTTGACTCCGCTCCCACCAATATCAACCGCTAAAGTTTTCATTCCAAAGTTTATAAACTGTGAGGATACCCTATAGCCGTTCAAAATGGGTAGGATTCGCCCTGAAGGAGGTACTTCTCACAACTACCCATCTTTTAACTAATTTAAGCAATTAGTTTCAGAACAGCCATATCGATCCTAGATCATTTTCCTAGATCATTTATTAAGATGAACGAATTGGGAAAGACCAATCCCTGTGGGGATTTGCCTCTCGCAACTCGTTTCACAATTGATTTGAGATTGCTACAGTTTAGCGATAATAAAAGTCGTAGTCACTGAGAGAAATGATTCTAGAACGGACTGCGTGATAGTAGAATCTGGCTTTTTCAGTGACAACTCGAAGAGCTTTAAGTACCGCTTTTTCTAATAGCGATTTCTGTGGATGTTCAATCTTGTATTGGGTGTCAAAATATTCCTGCTTGGCTTTTGGTTCGGCTTCTCCGTTAGAGATTTTTGCCTTCTCAATTTTGTCATCAAAGAATTCAACCCCTTCCATTAAATCGTGCCTGACTGGCAGACCGACTTTGGCTGCAGCTAACCCCATTGCTGTGCCGCATCCACGATAAATGCCGTGTAGCTCAAAGTAACGGGCGATCACTTCAAACTGCTCTAGAAATTCAATTTCTTTTCCTGCATCTTTCTTCAACACAAACAGGAATTCGTAGACCCATTTAACGTTTTTGTCCTCTAGATTGACGTCTAACTTTTGAGACAAATATCTCAATCGTTCCAGCCATTGAAGCCTAATTTTTCTGAGGCGATCGCTTTTCACGTCTACACGCAGCTTTTCCTGTTTAATAATGCTGGAGCAACTTCTAGCTGTAATTCCTGGAAGCCACTCATGGTCCTGAGGAAAAGGTGCCAAGATGCGAACGTCCGAGTCAATATTGACACAGTAATCAAACATGGATAACGCCTTCTCTAACAAGCATTTTCTGTCATTGCTGTGGTAGAAAAAGTGTCTTCGATGCTGAACGGGAATAACATTACAGCAGTCCGCAAAAGCTTTTGGCTTATCTGTAAAAATGAGAAAAGGAGTACCAGAGGAATACTTCTCTAAATCCTTTGCTAGCTCCCTTGCCAAAGCTCGATAAGTTGAGCCATAGGCCAAAGTGCAAAAGCAAAAGGTTTCTTGCTTCTGAGTCATTTCTCTTATTTACAACCTATTAAAATTACTGATGGAGAGTGGTAAAACGATCTAAATTTAATTTTAGTTGCTTCAATAGACCGCACCCTAATTGACCATATCAAATTAGGTTATTTGAACCTGCTCAAGATGGAAGTCTACCAAAAGATAGAATTTGTCTTCTAATCAAGTCTATGGGTTGAATTTTATAGAGATAATCAATGCGCTGTGGCTTACTACATCTCATCCTGTTTTGATTGGAATCGATAAAAGACGTATCCATCCCGAAACGGATAGTCATCTGAGACGTGTTGAATAATTCCCTGGTCGAGCAGGATTTGCCCTAGATGGATAGCTTCTTCACGAGTACAGTTTTGGGTTTGCACTAACCATGCCACGGCTTCTGAACCAATAAAGCAAGCCGGATAAAGGTTTTGGCGATACCAGCGATCGCTCACCTCCACACCAGCCGATCCTTGTATAGCTGTGGCGATCGCCTGAATCTTTTCATCGGTCAACAGTTCCGCAGGGGCAATGGTGGCCGATCGCTCACTCGCTTCAGCGGTGTTTGTTGCACTGCCGATGAGGGACAAAGTGGGTTTGTCAGTGTCGCCATTGGAGAGTTGGGGAGAATTTTTGGCATTCGCGGCAGGAAGCTGTCGCCACAATGCAACGAATTCTTCGAGGTGGGGCGATCGTAAGTGCAAATCTCGTTGGGGAAAAGGAACCGTGATGCCGTATCGCCTTAAGCTTGTCTCAATCCGATAGTACAAATCGCTTTTGACGCGAAACTGCTTTTTGGGTTCGCCCGTCCAGACCATTAGCTCAAAGTTCAGCGCACTATCTCCAAGCCCCTGAAACCAAACCTCAGGAGCGGGTCTGACTAAAACATCGGGGTGACTACGGGCAGCTTCTAGCAACGCAGCCTGGACTCGATTTGTATCAGAATCGTAGGCAATGCCCACGGGAATCCGAATTCGCGAAACCGGATCGCCATGACTCCAGTTGACTACTTCGGTTTCCAAAAATCGGGAATTGGGCACGATGATTGTCACCTGATCGAGCGTGCGAATTTCGGTACTGCGCGCCCCAATGCGTTCGACGGTGCCCATCAGCTCTGCGACTTTGACAAAATCTCCGACCTGAATTGGGCGTTCCAGGGTAATAATCAAGCCGCTAATAAAGTTGTTGGTAATATTCTGAATACCAAAGCCAATTCCCACACCCAGGACGCTGGCAATGATGGCTAGAGAACTAACATCTAAGCCCCAGATCTGCAGCAGGACGATGAGCCCTAGAAAAGCTAGCGTGTACTGGGTCAAGATAGCAATGACATCCTGAATCCGGAGTTCTGCACCCGTTCTGCTGAGGATGTAAAACCGGAATAGCCGAGTAACGGCACTGACTGCAAACCAGAGCCCGACGGTGAGTGCTAACAGCAGCAGCAGTTGCAGCGCTGAGTAATTGCCTTCTCCTAAACCCACGATGGGAGTGTTGAGGAAGTTAAGCAGGGAATAGCGCAACCCCCTCATCTCCGGGAATAAATCGGTGACATAGAAAGCGACAGCCGACCAGAGCCCAATTTGAATGCCTAATAGAGCAAGCTGCAAAAATAGTCGAGCAGACCGTTCTCTCGGATGAAATAGAGCATCTGGATCGCCTAACCAGTCGCTCAGACGGTGAGACAGCCATTTCCCTAGAAACCGCAGCCCCAGGTGAAAGGCGATCGCCACTACTAACACGACCGCACTAAATATTGCTGCCTGTCGAAAGTAAGCGGGCGATCGCTCTAACTGTCCCCGACGCAAAGCTGCCTCAATGTCACTTCGCCAGAGAGTCGCCTGACTTAAAGGGTTGATGCCTGTGGTGACATCACCGTCAGTGACCGTGATCAGGTTGCGGTTGCTGGCTTCACTCCGAATGATCGTCAGCTTGTCATCACGCTCTACCCGAATGTCAGTAGGCTCAGCCGATCGCACTTCCTGCCGCAGCGCTTCGTTAATAATTTCAGCCCGCTCAACGGCCGTTAGATTTCCCGATCTGCCGATTTGAAATAGCTCAACTCCATCCACTACCACGGGTGCTTTAACCGTCTGAGTCGCTAACGGAACTTGAGCTATTCCTGGAAAAGTCAAACTCAACAGCAGCGTTAGCGCTCCCAGCAACAGCCACAACCAACGACGGTTCCGATGCAGGAGTTTGGGAAGGGGTGATGGCAGCATAGAGAGAAATTAGTTGAAGGCGGGGAGAGCATTATGGGTTATTAGTCGTCTGTCAAGAGATGGCTTTGCTCCGCCGCTGCATTTGGAACGCGGGGGCGCAGTTGTTCTAGTAAAGTGGTTGCCACAAACCAAACGCCTAACCCCATCAGCAGCAAAACACCCAACCCCACCAGCCACATTAGCAGCGTATTCTTCTGCAATGGGTTTCCCTGGGCATAGTGAGTGTGTTCTCGGACATTCAGTTCCGTTGAGTTGCTGTCATCAAATTGGGTCAGGGCTGCAATGATTTTATAGGGACCGATTCGCAAGGTGTCTTTGCTAGACAAAGGCTGGCTGCCCTTTTCAATCAGGCGACCGTTAAGGTAGGTGCCATTGGCGCTGCGGTCGGTGATGTAAAGCTGGCGCTCGGCAAGGGTGATTAGGGCATGAAAGCGAGAAACCTGTTTGTGAGGTAGCTCTAACCGCGAAACGGCTTTTTCGCCCAGGTTTTCGGGCATCTGATCCATTTCTCGCCCCAGTGCGATCGGCGGAACTAAAACTGGCTGCTGTAGCTCACCCGTCACTGGGTCTTCCCACGTCAGTTGCACGTAAAGAGATGCGTCGTCAGACATAGCAAGGTTTCCAGCGATTATTTGCAAGTTGGACTCACTTCTGAAAGTAACCTATATAGTGCCAATCATCTAATGATTAGGACGAAAAGAGGTGGGGTCTTGCGCCGTCTCTTTTCGCCCTAATTTGATAACTTTTTGATGACTTACGGCTATAACTGAGACTGAAACTCAGCTCAATATTCTGCGTCTTAAGTCAGGGAGGATGCTTTTAGGAAGTGCCTGTCTCCGAACTGCACTAGAAAATTCTCCGGATTTGACCAGAATCATCGGCTAAATTTGAGCGAAGGCTGCGATCGCCCTGCTATTTCCAACCCAGCAAGTGAACATTTTACGGCTGTTTCAACCTATCGATCCCGACCGACCTCTAGGGGGACGCTACAAAGTCATTAGCCAGCTCGCAGCAGGTGGCTTTGGTCAAACCTTTTTGGCAGAAGACCTGCATTTGCCTGGAAATCC
This sequence comes from Oculatella sp. FACHB-28, assembly GCF_014696015.1. Taxonomy (NCBI): domain Bacteria; kingdom Bacillati; phylum Cyanobacteriota; class Cyanophyceae; order Oculatellales; family Oculatellaceae; genus Oculatella; species Oculatella sp. FACHB-28. The sequence continues at coordinate 42,604 of NZ_JACJPJ010000061.1, forward strand.
TCGCTGCGTGGTCAAGCAGCTTCAACCTCAGGTCAAAGATCCAACCAGCCTGCAAATTGCGAGACGGCTATTTGACACCGAAGCTCAGGCTCTCTATAAACTAGGTAACCATGACCAGGTTCCGCGACTGCTGGCTCACTTTGAGCAAGACCAGGAATTTTATCTAGCTCAAGAGCTGATCGAGGGAGAGCCGCTAAGCGAGGAAATGAATGGGCAACCCTGGCGTGAAAGTCAGGTGATTGCTTTGCTGCGAGATACTCTAACGGCACTTGCCTTTGTGCATCAGCAAAACGTCATTCATCGTGACATTAAGCCGTCTAACCTGATTCGACGCAAGTCAGATGGCAAGATCGTGCTGATCGATTTTGGAGCCGTGAAGCAAGCTAGCACAGTGCTGGTGAACCCCGAGACTGGACCCACCCAAACTATCTCGATTGGCACGCATGGCTATATGCCCAACGAGCAGTTGGGTGGAAATCCTCGTTTTTGCAGCGACGTTTATGCTTTAGGGAAACTGGCAGTTCAGGCGCTGACTGGGGTGCCGCCGAGGATGCTGCATGAAGATCCCCACACTGGCGAAATTTTGTGGCGCGATCGCGCCCCTCACGTCAGCCCACAATTGGCTGACATTATCGACAAAATGGTGCGCTATGACTTTCGCGCCCGTTACCCGACAGCAGCGCAAGCTCTAGCAGATGTGCAACAGTTGCCCGTTCCTGCTGATGAGTCGGTTGTGCTGCCAGTCAAGCAAGTGGTTGTCGAAACTCCTATCGGAACGCAGTCAGCTCAGGAAGCAGATATTCCCACGGCAACAGCTCCTACACTAGCCGCTAGTGAGTTACTGGGTAAACCTTCCGCTCAGCCAACCGAATCGCTGTTGCCCCCTCCCCCTTCCCGTCCTGCTCCATCGCCCGCTCCCTTGCCTGCTGTTGCCTTGGCGACTCCTACACCTCAGCGGGCAGGCACTTCTTCAACCGGACTTCAGTCAATCTTGACGCAAATTCAGACCCTAAGACCCATTCCCGTGCTGGTAGGAGCGGGTGCCGTAATCTTAATTTTTTTAGTTGGCAGAACGGTTACAGCTCCTCGTGCTGAGCAGACGGCTTCTAACAACTCCGTTCCTAGCGCTGTGGCTGAAAGTCCAGAGAACTCAGAGTCTGACGCGGAAGCACAAGTTACGGCTCTGCTGACGGAGGGCGATCGCCTGCGACAGGCAAACCAATACCAGCCCGCCCTAGATCAATATGATCAGGCGATCGCTCTTAACCCCGACAATTCTGAAGCTCACTGGGGACGCTGCTATAGCCTGGTTTACATGCAGCAAATTGACTCCGGCATTACAGCCTGCAATCGCGCCCTAGAAATTCAGCCTGAGTATCCAGAAGCACTGTGGCTCAAAGGATATGCTCTAGATCAAAAGCAACAGCACACCGAGTCCTTGAAGCTATATGACCAGGCGATCGCGCTCAAACCTGACTTTGCTCAAGCCTGGAGCAACAAAGGAACGGCACTGCTGCTGTTAGAACGTCCTCAGGAAGCGATCGCTGCTTTCGACCGCGCCACCGAACTCGACCCCAACCTGGCAGAAGCCTGGAACAATCGAGGAGCCGCCCTTTGGAGCCAACGCCGGTTTGACGAAGCAATCAGCTCTGTTAATAAGGCGATCGAGGTCAGGCCCGATTACCAGGATGCGATTAATCTGCGAGAGCAGATGCGGCAGCAGTTAGGGAGATAAGAGGCTAGGAACTCTCAGTCCCCAACTGCAAACCTTAACCTAAACGCAATCTTCAAATTACCTTGTCTTTAGTTGAGCAGCCTAATGTAGTGTACAGAACATAGGCTAGCAACTCACATGCTCCATTCTTTTGCTCTAGAGGCTTCTCCTCAGCCCGATCTGCGCCAGCTTCTAGAAGACCTTTACCGAGGAAGAAGTTTGCACCCCTACTGTAGCGGTCAGGCAATACCCATGCTGCCTCATGAGATTTGGGTTGTTTGCCGGGGTGTGGTACAGCTTGGAACACTCTATGACACAGGCGACGAAGCTTTGATCGGTTTAGCCTGTCCCTCAATGCCATTTGGATTGTCACTCGCTCTAATTCGCCCCTATCATGCAGTTGCGCTGTGTGATGTTGACCTGATGCGCTTGACGCTGAATGAGGTTGAGCAATCGCCCATGCTAGCTCAGGGAATTTTTCGTCACGTCACTCGACGGCTGCGCCAAACAGAAGCGATTTTGGCAATGGTAGGCTATCGTCGCGTTGAAGATCGGTTACGTCATCTATTGCTACTGTTGAAGCAAGAGGTGGGTCAGCCTATAGCAGGAGGAACTCGACTGACAGTCAGGCTAACGCATCAGCAGCTTGCAAATACAATTGGGACTACTCGCGTCACAGTCACTCGTCTATTAAGTCAGTTAAGGGAAGAAGGCTGGTTGATCATTGACAAGCATCGACACATTGTCCTTTTGCCTCATGCAAAGGTATAGCAATTGGTCATGGGTCAGTGATTTAGGGATTAGGTAACGGACGAGAAAATCAGATAACAGTCAAACAACAGTCAAATAAGAACAACAGAAGCAGGGAACACTAGACTGACAGCACACTTCTAGCAACTCTATCTTACGAACGAGCAAGCTCGCTGGATGCTGAAGTGTTTGAGGCTTCAGCGGGGGGCTCAGATGGAATCGGCTTTAAGATGACTGCCTCGTAGGGAACCACACCTGATGATTCGCTTTGGATGCAGCGAGCAGCCTGCATCGATAAGTCAAGCGATCGCCCCTCGATATAAGGGCCACGGTCGTTAATTCGCACGACGACCGACTTGCCGTTTCTCAAGTTTGTCACTTTAACAAAGGTGTCAAAGGGTAGAGTGCGATGGGCAGCCGTCAAATCATGTTGATTAAACACTTCGCCCGTTGCAGTAATTCGACCATGAAAATAAGGTCCATACCAGGATGCAAGTCCCCCGAAGGTTTGCTCCGTCTCGACTAGCCCCATCAGGTAATCGCGGGTTTCTGTCACTGAGAGCGTTTCTCCTCCTAATGCCGTGCGGAGGTTGTTGACCCAGGAGATTGCCAGTTGTTTGCTGTCGTGGTTGATGTCGTCTGCCAGTTGATCATTCACCACAAACAGTACTTCCCCTTCTGCCTTAGCTCCGGGTTGACTGTCTATAACCGCAGGACGCACCGCAGATGGAGACAAGTCACGGTCTTGCAAAGCTTGTCTGATCTGATTCGCAATTTGACTGGCGTGGGTCTGACTGGGAACTTCTGCAACCAGATGCCCTTTCACCCGAATCTGAAATACAGTCTCGCTGTTGGGTTGATTGGATGCTGCACTGGATTGAGACGCGTCGCACTGACTCGCCGATTGAGCCGCTGCACTAGCAGTATTAGCAGAACTGTAGCGGCCAGCCCGCATCACTGTAACTGAAGGAATACCAGCCCACAGATTTTGGCGCACGACCTGGGGCAAGTTGGGCAAGTTGTTTAACACTTGCAGGATTTTGCGGGAAGAATCACTCTCTGCGCGATCTGACTTGGTGCTATCCTGCATGGCAATGCGGGAAGCCCCTCGCGAGCCTTGAGCAATCACCCAATTTGAGGTATGGCTTGGGGCAGCCATTGCGATCGCCGATTGACTATCTCCGCCAGGACGAACCAGAGAGTAGCCTGCTACATTCCACCACGAAGAATGCGAGCCTGGACGAGGCGAATTTAAGCGTAAAGATTCTATCCCCCCATTCAAATTTGTCTTCAAATTTAGCAAGGCTGACCAGGGACGGGCAGCATCAGGAGCTGAAACAGTTCGATTAGGGGTTTGATTAATTGAAGGATATGAGATGGAGTTACTTACCACAGCAAAGGCTTTGTCAGAAAGCACCCTGAATAACTCGTCCGGAGCTTTAAAAAAGCTATGGGGCGAGAAAAAACTGCCGATGTAAGAAGCAATCCAAAGAAATCCAAGAAAGTTCATGAATCAAGAATGTTACGGTAGATTGCGTTAAATTGGCACAGTATTCGATTATACGGTTTTAGAGACAAGACAAATCCTCCCCAGGAAGAATTGACGATCCCCGTCGATTTTTCCCAAAGGCAACTAATTACTCTCAGTTTGAAGATAATTTTGGCTAAATCTGCTGATTTGCTCACTCAGGAAAGCTGGGACTCAAGTTTGAAGCAGCGCTTGCAAACGCACCTGCATCAACTGGTTCGCGATCGCCACCCCTACCTAGCAAGTGCGGGGCATTTTTTTGTGAAGCAATACATTCGTCAGCAGTTGGCTCAGTGGGGAGAGGTAGAAATTTACGAGTTTGAGTTTCAGCAAAAATGTCACCAAAACTTAATTTTGAATCTGCCGGGTCAATCGGTTAGACAAAGGGCTCCGATTCTGATTGGCGCACATTTTGACGCGGTTCCTGGCTCTCCTGGTGCAGATGATAATGCAACTGGGGTAGCAGTTTTGCTAGAGTTAGCGCGATTGTTTGCGGCTAAGCCAACCCCCTGCCCGATTCGCTTAGTTGCGTTTGACCTGGAAGAAATAGGGCTTGCTGGCAGCGATCGCTATGCTGCACATCTGCACCAGCAAAACCAACCCTTACGTCTGATGCTGTCGTTGGAAATGTTGGGCTATTGCGATCGCACCCCCAACTCCCAACGCTACCCTGCCGGACTTGCACGATTTTATCCAAATCAGGGCGATTTTATTGGGCTAATTGGCAATCTCAAAACGATCCCTGATTTGATTCGGCTGAGCCGTAGCATTCGTCAGGTCGGCGTACCGTGTGAATGGCTCCCTGCCGGAAATCGAGGCATGATGGTGCCCGATACGCGTCGCAGCGACCATGCCCCCTTTTGGGATCGGGGCTACCGAGCACTCATGGTCACTGACACCGCAAACTTGCGAAATCCGCACTATCACAAAGAGAGCGATCGCCTCGAAACCCTTGACCTCGATTTTCTTACAGGGGTTTGCCAAGGACTCAACTATGGACTTCGCCAACTGTAAGGTCGCAAGCAAAAATTTCAACAAAGAAAGACAATCTGATCAAAACAGATATCCCCAGATAGGCAACCTATATTGATTAATTTGAGGGCTAAGTCATACCCTCTCGATTCACCTGCCAAAAACAGTCAGGTTTCAATCCATCCACAATTCTATGGAGTTGGTATGTCCTACGTTAATGGCACGATGATGCAATTCTTCCATTGGTACATTCCCCCGGATGGAAGCTTATGGAATGAACTCAAACACAATGCAGCAGATCTAGCCAAAGCAGGTTTCACCGCTCTCTGGTTGCCTCCTTCTTATAAAGGAAGTGGGGGTGGCTATGACGTTGGCTATAGCGTTTACGATATGTTTGACCTGGGCGAGTTCGACCAAAAAGGTTCGGTTGGCACCAAGTATGGCACCCGTGACGAATACCTCGCCGCAATCAAAGCAGCCCAAGCCGCAGGTATTGAAATTTACGCTGACGGTGTATTCAACCACAAGAACGGTGGCGATGAAATCGAAGAAGTTACAGCTATCCCGGTTGCCTTTGACAATCGCAACTGTGAAGTAAGTGGCTCCCAGCAAATTAAAGTTTGGACACATTTCAAATTTTCGGGACGGAGCGACAAATATTCCAGCCTCAAGTGGCACTGGTGGCACTTTGACTCGGTAAACCACAACGCAGATCGCCCCGGTGACAGCACAATTTACCGATTTAAAGACAAACAGTTTGAAACTGGGGTAGACCCTCGACTGGGTAACTACGACTTTCTAATGGCTTGCGACCTGGATATGGGAGTCGATGAAGTACGAGGTGAACTTAAGTATTGGGGTGAGTGGTTCCTTGACACGACCGGAGTGGATGGGTTTCGCCTTGATGCCGTAAAGCACGTTCGCGCCTGGTTCTTTAATGAATGGCTCGACCACGTCCGGCAGCACACGGGACGCAATCTCTTTGCAGTAGGTGAATATTGGGCAGACGATGCAGAAGCGCTACATTGGTTTCTTAAAGAAACTGGTGGGCGGATGTCGCTGTTTGACGTGCCGCTACACTACAACTTCAGCCAAGCCAGTAAGTGTGGCGGCAGCTATGACATGCGGCAAATTTTGGATGGCACGCTAGTCCAGCAACAGCCTGCCCTGGCAGTCACTTTTGTAGAAAATCACGATTCTCAACCGCTCCAGGCACTCGAATCGGTGGTTGAAAGTTGGTTTAAGCCGCTTGCCTACGCAATCATTCTTTTGCGATGTGAAGGATACCCGTGTGTATTTTACGCCGATTACTATGGTGCACATTACACCGATAGGGGTTACGAGATCTGGCTAGACAAGCACGGCTGGCTGATCGACAAATTTCTCTATGCGCGCAAGCACTTTGCCTATGGTGACCAGTACACCTATTTTGACCACCCTGATGTAATCGGCTGGACTCGTCTAGGCGACGAGGAGCATCCCAAAGCAATGGCTGTGTTGATGAGTGATGCTGCAGGCGGTAGCAAATGGATGGAAGTCGGCAAGCCCAATACCACCTTTTATGACTTGACCGAACACGTTGACAAACTGATTCAAACCAATGAGCATGGCTGGGCAGAATTTTGCTGCAACGGCGGGTCTGTTTCGGTTTGGGTAGAGAAGTGAGGGTGTTTGGGGTTTAGAGCTTCTAAACCCCAAACTTCAAGTTTCTAAAAATGTAACCAATTTAACTCCTGCCCTGCTGAGATGTCACATTAGGAGAGTGAGCGTTTAAGCGCTGAACCAATTCCGATTTAGCGCCATCTTAGTGAGGAGAATGATTATGAAGTCTGCATTTATGCCGCTGTTATCGCTACGCAAAGTTCGCTACGTTTTGCCTGTGGCGATCGCCACCACTCTACTCAGCTTACCGATGGTTTCGCCTGCTTTAGCTCAGGAACAGCTAACCAGAACAGTCACGGTAACGGGACGTGGTATTGAAAACATTCCAACTACGATTAGTCAGGTACGTTTGGGCGTTGAGGTTCAGGGCAGAACGGCTGAGGAGGTGCAGCAGGAGGCGGCACAACGCACAAATGCAGTTGTGGAATTGCTGCGATCGCGCAATGTCGATAAACTCACCACCACCGGGATTTACCTCAGCCCTCAATACAACTTTGAAAATGGCACGCAAGAGTTAGTTGGCTATACGGCTTCTAATACTGTGAGCTTTGAAATTTCGACTGAGCAAGCGGGAGACATTTTAGATGCCTCAGTCAATGCGGGTGCGACTCGGATTGATGGCATTAGCTTTACGGCTGAGGAGGAGGCAATCGCCACTGCCCAAAATCAGGCTTTGCGAGAGGCAACCCAGGAAGCTCAAGAACAGGCGGATGTAGTGCTTGGTGCACTGGGACTAACCCGTGATGAAGTAGTGAATATTCAAGTGAATGGTGCAGTGCCCCCCATGCCTCCGATTCCATATGGCAGAGCAGCAAGTGAAGCAGTAGCTTTATCTGATGCACCAACCCCTGTTGTCGGTGGCGAACAGCAGGTCGAAGCCTCTGTAACGCTTCAGATTAGCTACTAGGAGAATCAGGGGCTAGGGCTAGGGGTTGAGGGCTAACTCTCTAGCCCTCAACTCCAATTAGAAGGCAATAAACTTCTCAGAGCGTACCTGGTTTGGGTTTGCTCCCATAGAGAGAATAAATTCGTAGATTTCGGAAACGCGATCGCCCACTCCGCAGATGTCAATTTCAAACTGAGAGAGGTCTAGGTCTTGAGCAACTAGTGCTGATTCTGGGCTGCAGTGAATTGCTTCTACGTAGTGGAACGGTCGCCATGTTTGTTGGAGCGATCGCCAGTAATCGTGATACGGCAAACAATCTGCTGTCTCCGGGTTTGCCAAGACTAACCACACAGGTTGGCTGTAGCCACAGTCTCGCAGCCAGTCAATTTGGCTCTTCAATGGGGCAATTCCTGACCCTTCAGCAACGTAGAGACGAGGACGTTTTGGCAGTTGATTGAGCGTCATTAACCCGTAAGGCCCTCGCACTGGAATTGTTGCCCCAATTTCTAGATCTTGTATGTAAGCAGAACTCCAACCTACCCGAGATACACATAGCTCGACTTTGGGGCAGCGCTCTGGAGAGGAGGCGATCGAGTAGATTTTGCTAAACTTGCGTCCGTCTCGTTCAAACTTGGGCCAAACAGATTGCCCAGGCAAGAACCTAAACTCTGGATTGCTCAGATGTACCCAAATAGATTTGATCGTCGGGGTAATGTAGCTAGAATCCAATACCGTAGCGAGACAGTCCATCGGTGCCGATGGACGTAAACATTCCAAACTTTGCATTCACTTAACCCGTGCATCGCGGGTTGGACACAGAACAAATGCTTCAGATAGGCATCCTGACTTAAAAGGAGCGATTAGACCAATTTGAGCTAATCCCTTTTTCACAGTTGCGGCACAGTGCCGGATTTTCACCGAACTTTCCCCAAGTTGAACGTGAGGTTCAACTCTGGTTGGGCTGATCCCCCAACCAATCTAGAAGCCACTGGGGCATTCTAGCCCAAGTCGTTACCCCAATGAAGTAGAGCGATGAATCTTTACCTGTAGCTGCCTATACCGGTTCTTGCTTGAGTGGATACAAAGCACGGGATACAGCAGGGGCGTGGTGCACCACTGCTGTATCCCGTGTAATTGAGAATTGCTATAGATGAAGGACGCAACGAAGCTCAATCTCCTTCGATATCTAGACAGCAGGTTGCTTAAGAAATTCAGATTTCAAGATGGACTCAAGACACCTGGATTAGAATCAGTCCAGTTACAGCAAACGAAACGTGTCTTAGATTTTCAACATGAGCAACTCAGAAGCGTGGTACATCGTTAAGCAAAGCAGTGGACAGTGCGAAATTTTGCCGCACCCACCAGCAGAAAAAGATTTAATAGGAGCCGAAAAGTGGGGGCCGTTTGCCTCAGAAACAGAGGCGATCGCCCGTCGAGTCGGCTTAATTCGCGCGGGTAAGTGCCAGCCCGCTTAGATAGTGCTGCTGGTTAGAGCTAGAAGATTATGACCAACGGATTACTGCGACTGCGGAACCGTCTCTGCCCTCTGGTTTTGCCTTTCGGCAGTGATGCGTTCGTTCAGCACTTGCAATGCCCTAGCATACTGAGGATCGGCTGTGGTGCCAATCTGGGTGCGATCGTCTAGAAGCTGCTCCTGCTGCTCTTCGGTTAGCTCAATCTCCACATCGGGTGCGATGCCGGAGTGGTTGATGTCTCGACCGCTAGGAGTTAAATATTTTGCAACCGTGACCGCAATTCCTGAACCATCGCCCAGTCCTCGCACAGACTGCACTAACCCTTTACCAAAGGTTTGAGTTCCGACTAGTACGGCGCGATCGTTATCTTGCAGCGCACCTGACAAAATTTCGCTGGCGCTAGCTGATCCGCCATCTACTAGCACCACTAGAGGCTTATCGGTCAATGCCTGACCATTTGCACTCTCTTGATCAGATATGCCTTGGCGATCGACTGTCGAGACAATTACCCCGCCATCTAACCACATCCGGGCAATATCAATGCTGGAATAGAGCAATCCACCTGGGTTGGAACGCAAGTCTAGAATGTACCCCGTCACATTTTGTGACTCCAGGTCTTGAATCGCTGCCTGCATTTCCTCAGCCGCATTAGCGCTAAACTGCGTCAGACGAATATAGCCAACTCCGCCGGTTGAGCCTTCTTGATAGCTGTAGCGAACTGGATGTAGCTCAATCTGCGCCCGCTGCAGCGGAAACTCAAGCTGCTCTTCACCTCGACGAATAGTTAGTGTAACCTCCGAGCCAGCCGGTCCGCGAATGAGATTAACAGCCTGGTTGACATCCATTCCTTCAGTGCTTTGACCATCGATCTGGACGATGACGTCTTGCGCCAAGATACCCGCTTCAAAGGCAGGCGTATCTTCGATGGGGGAAACGACGATTAGCTCGTCCGTTTCTTCGTCTTGAGCAAGCTGAATTCCAACTCCTGTCAGCTCTCCAGACGTATCGATCTGCATGTTCCGGAACTCTTCCGGGTCCATGAAGCGAGTGTAGGGGTCTTCAAGCTGCTCCAGCATGTCTCGAATGGCATCGTATGCTTCTTCGCGGGTGCCATAAGAACGCTCCAGATAGTCCTGGCGAACAGCCCTCCAATCGACTTGATTGAAGGTAGCATCAACGTAGTTGCGATCAATTAATTGCCAGACTTCATCAATCAGCTCTTTGGGACTCTCCTGCAGGAAGGCTTGCCCACCCGACATGTGTACACCTGCGCCAGTAACGACCACAGCAGTAACTGCTACTGCTGTTGCACCGAGGACAAGCCCACGCTTTGTGATCACCATAGTCTGAAATTGAGGAGAGACTGCAATTGGAGTACGCTCAATCTAACACAGGCAAGGCTGGACGGCAGGTGCGATGTGCCAACAATCAACAAATCTGGGGATGATCTGAACTAATTTAAAGACTCAGTTAAGGTTCGACCCAACGCCCATCTGCCTTGATTAAGCCAATCAACTCCTCGACCCCTCGATCCTCCGGAACCTTCTTGATCTCTTCGCGCCCACGATAGAGCGAGATGTAGCCTGGTTGCTTGCCGACATAACCATAGTCAGCGTCCGCCATCTCGCCAGGACCATTGACGATACAGCCCATTACTGCGATGTCTAGACCTGTCAAGTGTTTGGTCGCTTCACGAACTTGATGTAGCACTTCTTCCAGGTTAAACAAGGTGCGGCCACAAGAAGGGCAGGCGACATATTCCACCATTGTTTTCCGTAGTCCCAAAGCTTGCAAGATGCTGTAGCAAACTGGGATTTCTTTTTCTGGAGCTTCTGTTAGAGAAACGCGAATCGTGTCGCCAATGCCGTCTGCCAGCAAAGTTGCAATTCCTGCCGTGGATTTAATTCGCCCATATTCGCCGTCTCCAGCCTCAGTCACGCCCAGGTGTAGAGGGTAGTCCATATTCGCCTCATTCATTCGCTTGACCATGAGACGATAGGCTGCGACCATCACGGGCACTCGTGACGCTTTGAGGGAAATGACCAGATTACGGAAGTCTAATGATTCACAGATGCGAATGAATTCCAGAGCAGACTGCACCATGCCTTCGGGTGTGTCGCCATAGGTAAACAGCATTCGTTCTGCTAGGGAACCGTGGTTGACTCCGATTCGCATTGCCTTTCCCTGATCTCGTAGGGAAATGACTAAGGGTTCCAGGGTTTCGCGAATTTTTTCGCCAATTTCGTCAAATTCGGTTTGGCTGTATTCAGTGCGATCGCCCGATGGCTTTTCAAATACATAAAGCCCTGGATTGATTCGCACTTTATCGACATGTTTAGCCACTTCCAGCGCGATTTTCATGCCGTTATGGTGAACATCGGCAACCAATGGCACAGGCTGGTAGGTTTGAATCAGCTTCTGTCTAATTTCTCCGACTGCTTTAGCGTGAGCCAGACTGGGCACCGTTACCCGCACAATTTCACACCCTAGCTCATGCAGCCGGCGAATCGCTGCAACAGATCCATCTACATCCAGTGTGTCCTCGTTGATCATCGACTGCACGACGACAGGATGATTCCCTCCAATGGTGACGCTACCCACTGCGACAGGACGAGTTTTGCGGCGATGAATCGTGGTATCGAAAGCGGCTGAAGTGCTGGAAGCACCGGGAACAACTGAATTTTGCAGAGTCTGCATATACGATTGGGCTAATTGTGGTGGTTAAGACTATCGAAATAACAAGCCTCTGCTTTCCAGATTGCCACAGATGGTGTGCGTTTGGCTCTTACTCTTTTCTGGGTAAAAGATTGGTCTACAAAGGGATTGATTAAGGTAATTTTACTGCTGTAGCAATTCAAAAGTGGGGTGTGAAAGGTGCATCTCGACGGTGGACGCCTTTCCCAATCTACTTTTGCTCTATCTTAAATTGCGATAAGTCGATTGAGATGAGCTAACATAATCGCAAGCAAAATTAAAAACAATTCTTGAGGTAATGGTATGGGTGTGAGGTTCAAGAGTTTACTTGGTACGTTAGCACTAGTTGCCTCCTTTACGGCGATCGCTGACGTGGCTAGTGCCCAAGAAGTCAGAGGTGATGTACAGACACTTCCAGAGGCTTTCGAGCGGGCTTTCTTCCGCAACGATCGCAGCTACTACGAAAATCGATCGCTGTTTCGGCAAGCCAACTACATTTTGGGACAGGGTTCAATTATTCAAAATGGTTTCCCCGAAAACGAAATTACTAGAGACGCTAATTTGGTTAACCGGATTTATGACGAGGCACTAGCCATTCAGAGCACGAGCGATCCATTAATTCGCACGGCTGACCTGCCTACCCCTTACACCACATCGCTGCAACTTCTTCCAGTTCAGGCTCCACAAACGACACCATCCACGTCATTCTCACCGCCTCCTGTGCAGAGTGCTCCCTTTAGCACACCCGTTGCTGTACCTGCTGCTCCTGGACCTGTTCCAGCACTCTGGTAGTTAAGGCATTCCTGAATTTGAGTTTGAAATAGAGCGTTGGACAAAGCTTCCACGCTCTATTTTTTATGGCAACACTGTCGTGCATCCAGTCAAGAGCAGGACAACTGGGAAAAGGGTACGCCAGAATTGAGAAGCGAATTCAACTGGAATATGCTGCTCGAAATCGCTGCGACTTTACTGTTGGGAACCTGGCTCTTCTGGTTGGGAATGCGCTTGGGAAAAGTGCTGCTTCGGCAGGGCGTTACTGCTAACGACCTGTTCAAAGGAAAAGCTCTCCTCTCTTTTATATTTCTTGGTGTCTATGTTGGACTGTTGGTGCTAGCGCTGAATCTCCCTCAGTGGCAGCTTTTGCCCCTGGACTGGCGAGTACATGGAATGCGAATTAGCTGGACTGCGATGCGGATACTGCTGCTGGGGTTTTGCGGTACAGCTTTTGTTGTCAGTTGGCAAACCGCAAAAACGCAAGTTTTGGCAGTGATTTTGATTGGTTTGCTGGGTGTCGGTGGGTTTAGCGGAGTAGAAGCTTATGTATTGGCTCCAATTCACGCCTCTTTAGGAAATAACCTGCAAGCCAACGGAGTGTACAAGCAAACGTCTGCTAGCAGTTGCGCCCCGGCTGCCCTGGCAACGGTGCTGCGTCTATGGGGAATTGATGCTACTGAATCAAGCGTTGCCCGTCTAGCGGGAACTAGTCGTCTGGGAACCTCGATGCCACAGTTGATCATGGCAGCTCGTGCTCTGAACATGGATGGACTGGAGCTAAGTCCAACTTGGGAGCAAATGCAGCAGATTAACCGACCCGGAATTTTGGGAGTTTGGCTATTTGATGGAATGCGTAAAGCCCCTCATGCGGTAGCGCTTCTGGCTCTGGATACTGATACGGCCACGATCGCTGACCCTGCTAGAGGCAGAATTTATCACTTGAACCGAACTCAGTTCAATCAGGTTTGGCGGCAGCAATATGTGCCAATTTTTTCGCCAACTGAAACCCTTTTAACTCCTGAACAAGCGGCTGAGCAGCTTGCTCGATTGGGCTATTTCAGTCAGGTGTCAGGTGAGCTGAGTCAGGCTATTCGCAGTTTTCAGACCGCAGTGGGAGTGAAAGTGACGGGGGAGCTAGATCCTGAAACTGTCTTGTTAATCAGCGGTTCTAGTCTGAGTAGCGTACCAACTCTCACCAAACCCTCTTTAGAAATCGTCCAAATCGTCTCTTGAGTATCGGCTTGATGGGACGGGAGAACGCCAGAGGGGAAGGACGATTGCCACTCCAACCATGCCCAGGGCTACGCAAGAGGCGAGCACCAACCCCAAGGGAATCTCGACCGATTGCACAAACAGAAATTGGATGGTGACAGGTCTGGCATTTTGAACTGAGATCAGGGCGATCGCACACACCCAACCTGCAACAATCAGTGAGGTCAAAAAATTCGCCATGAACTGAAGGGGGAGAGAAGTACGTGTTTACAAGGCTTCATCTCAAAGTTTTGAGCAAGCTCTCCGTGGTTTTAGGGATGAAATCAGCCTCAAAGTGATCGCGATCGCCTACCCTAAGGGTAATTTAAGTCTAAATACCTCATCAGGGCGATCGAACTTCACTTACATCCCATCGTAGAGTAAAGCCTATGAACCCGACCTACTCCATCCATCGCAGTATCCGCGTTTTGAGTATTACTGCCATCCTAGTCAGTATTTCTGCCCTAGCACCATTCTCTAGAGCGCTAGCGCAGCCAGATGCAGGAGAGTTGTTTGAGAATGGCGTGGAGGATGTCAACGACGGCGACTATGAAGAGGCAATTGAAGAATTTAATCAGGCGATTCAGCTTGACCCTGGATATGCCGCAGCCTATGTCTATCGCGGTTTTGCCCGTGAAGCTTTAGGCGACCAGGAAGGCGCATTTGCAGACTATAATCAGGCGGTTCAGCTTGACCCAGCCTATGCAAATGCCTATTTCAACCGGGGCAGAATTTTTTATAGCCAGGGAGAAGAACAGCAGGCACTAGCTGACTTTGACCAGGCGATTCAAAATGATCGGCGCTATGCTGCGGCTTACCTCTACCGAGGCATTATTCAAGCCGATGCAGAAGACTATCAAGGCGCACTGCAAGACTACGAACGAGCGATCGAGCTACGTCCCGACTATGCTGAGGCTTATGTGAGACGTGGCTCAGTTCATCTGGCTCAAGACCAGGTACGAGCAGCGATCGACGACTTTGACCGAGCGATCGCAATTAACCCCAGCTATGCAGAAGCCTATCTTAATCGCGGCAGTGCTTACTACCGCATTGGCAATCAACAGACGGCGATCGCTGATTTTGACCGGGCGATTGCCCTTGATGATACTTCCGCCACGGCTTACTACAATCGCGGCATTGCCCTTTCTAATGCGAACGACCCGGAAGGCGCACTGGCAGACTTTGACCGAGCCGCTCAGCTTGACCCAGAATATACGCAGGCTTACTTTAGTCGAGGTGTAATGCGGGCGGCGTTGGGAGAATCTCAGGCAGCGCTAGAAGATTTCAACAGAGTTTTATTGGTTGACGCTGACTATGCTCCTGCTTACAAGGAGCGCGGCGACTTGCGGTCAGAACTGGGTGATGCTGAAGGGGCGATCGCAGACTATACAGAGGCGTTGGCGATTCAGCCCGATTATGCCGAAGCTTACAGCGGTCGGGCTAATGCTCGGGTAGCATTGGGCGATGATGGGGGCGCAACTCAGGATTACAGTCGAGTGATTTCACTCAACCCTACCAGTGCCCAAGCTTTTGAGAACCGAGCAGAAATCCGCTCAAATCAGGGAGATATGCAGGGTGCAGTGGAAGACTACACCCAGGCAATTCGCTCAAATCCTCAAGATGCTGATTCTTATTACAGTCGAGGACAGCTTAAGCTGAGACAGGGCGATCGCCAGGGAGCGCTCTATGACTTCCAGCAAGCCGCTGACCTCTATCTAGAACAGGGTCGTGCAGAAGGCTATCGTAGCGTTCTTAGTGAACTTAACCGACTGCAATAGAGGCGATCGGTTGCCTAAAATGCGACAAAGCGCACTCTGTAGTACAGGGTGCGCTTTTGGTAGAGTCAATTCTTCTGGGGAACCAGACAAAAGCTTTTTAACGTGAGTTCGGGATAAGGAGGGGCGAAATAGATAGAGTTGAAAGTACCTAATTTTTAACTCATCTAACCGCCCCATGCTTAGTCTAGAATCCCTGTTCTGTCATGTCGATGA
>NZ_JACJPJ010000062.1:0-21109 GCF_014696015.1 Oculatella sp. FACHB-28
ACGACCACAACTACGGCAAAGATAGTTTTGGATACCCTTGCGTCGTCCGTTCTTCACGATTTGATTAGAGTGACAGTGTAAGCATTGCATCATACTTCTATTGTGCAACGCCACCATCGTTACCCTAAAGATAAGACCGAAACTTTCGATCGCTGCCTAGCCATGATTGCCTCTTCACAGCCCTACCTTACCCCCAAAGAATACCTCCAGATGGAGGAACACAGCCCCGTCAAGCACGAATACATCGACGGGCAAACTTACGCAATGGTTGGGGCAAACGATGCCCATGTGACGATCGCCGGAAACCTGTTTGCCCTCCTGCGTAACCACATCCGGGGAACGGGTTGCCGGATCTATATCTCAGATATGAAAGCACGCATCGAATCGCTCAATCGCTACTTTTACCCCGATATCCTGGTGACGTGCGATCCCCGCGATCAAGAGACTCCGCTTGAGAAACGATTTCCTCGGCTGATTGTCGAAGTCCTGTCCGATTCAACAGAAGCATTCGATCGGGGCGACAAATTTGCCGACTACCAAACGCTAGACAGCCTGCAAGAATACGTTTTGATCAACACCAAACGCCAGCGAGTCGAATGCTTCCGCCGCAACGAAGCAGGGCTATGGGTGTTGCAGTCCTACACGGACAAACAGGACTTTCGACTAGAAAGCATCAACTTTGAAGGGGCGATCGCAGACCTTTATGAAGACGTTACGTTTGCATCCCCGTAAGTTTACGGTTCCTCTCTCAAAATTGGGAATGTTGGGGTAAAAGCAATTTCTGGAGAGGGTAATGGCATCTAACTTTGATTTCTTGCGCGATCGCCAACCCGACCTCTTCAAACACGCCACCCAAGCCGAGAGTCTGATCTATTCTGCCCCTCGTGCCAGTTGCTTCTATGCCCGCTTTACCCTAGAGCAAGCCGTCCACTGGCTTTATGCCAACGATCCCTACCTCAAGCTACCCTACGACAACAATCTGGCTGCCCTGATCCACGAGCAGACCTTCAAAGACAACCTGAAACCAGGACTTTTTCAGAAGATTCGTAGCATCCATAAAGTTGGAAATCTTGCCGTTCACGACTCCACAAGCATTGCTGAGCGAGATGCGCTTCATATTGTTGAAGAACTCTTTCACTTTCTCTACTGGCTCTGCCGCTACTATGCCCCTGATGGCAAATCGCTAACTCCCCTCAGCTTTGACCGGGCGGCTGTTCCCCGCCCTGCGGCTGCCTCTCAAGACCTTTCTCGCCAACAGCTTCAGGCATTAGAAACTCAGCTTTCCCAGGCTGCCGAAATGCGCCGCATTGCCGAAGAACGACAACAGCAGACTGAAGAGCAACTAGCGGCTCTGCAAGCTGAAATTACGGCTCTCAAACAGCAAAATGAAGCCGTTCCCGACAGGCACGACTACCACGAAGCCGATACCCGTCGCTACCTGATCGATGTCCTGCTCAAAGAAGCGGGCTGGAACATTCACCAGTCTGGATGGACAGAATACGAAGTCTAGGGAATGCCCAACACTACAGGCAAAGGTTATGTGGACTACGTGCTGTGGGGCGATGACGGCAAACCTCTAGCCCTGGTCGAAGCCAAACGCACCACTACAGACTCCAAAGACGGTAAGCGCCAAGCTGAACTCTACGCCAATTGTCTAGAAGCCCAGTTTGGTCAGCGCCCAATTATCTTCTACTCCAACGGCTACGAACATTGGATCTGGGATGACCAGAGCTATCCTCCACGCAACATTCAAGGCTTCCTCAAAAAAGACGAACTCGAACGGTTAATTTTTCGTCGCACCAGCCGCAAACGCCTTCATCTCGTGCAGATTGATCCCAAAATCGTAGAGCGCAGCTATCAGACCGAAGCTATCCGCCGCATTACCGAAAACTTCGACCAGCAAAAGAGCCGCAAAGCCCTGCTAGTCATGGCAACTGGAACTGGAAAGACAAGGACTGCGATCGCCCTTGTCGATCTCTTGATTCGTGCCAACTGGGTCAAGCGAGTTCTGTTTCTAGCAGATCGCACCGCCCTCTTGACCCAAGCCTTCCGCGCCTTCAAAACCCACCTCCCCACCGTCACCCCAATCGACTTGACCAAAACTAAAGAGATTGAAGGTGGCAACGTTATTCTCTCCACCTACCCCACGATGCTCAACTACATCAACCGGGTAGATGGAAACGGGCGCATTCTTGGTTCAGGCTACTTCGACTTGGTCATCGTCGATGAGGCACACCGCTCGATCTACAAAAAATACAGTGCCCTGTTTGAATACTTCGATGCTCTGCTTATTGGCTTAACCGCTACCCCTCGTGATGAAGTTCACCGCGACACCTACCGCATCTTTGAACTGGAAAAAGGCAACCCCACCTTTGCCTACGAACTCGAAGATGGAGTTAACGATGGCTACCTCGTTCCTGCTAGAGGTGTCGATGCTCCCTTCAAGTTCTTACGTACTGGGGTTAAATATGCCGACCTTTCTCCTGAAGAGCAAGAAGAGTACGAAGAGAAATTTCGAGATGAGGAAACCGGAGCCATCCCCGACCAGGTGAATGCTGCTGCTCTCAACCAGTGGCTCTTTAACATCAGCACCGTCGATCAGGCATTAGAACTGCTAATGCAGCGAGGGTTGAAGGTTGAGGGGGGCGATCGCCTCGGCAAAACCATCATTTTTGCCCGCACGAAGAAGCACGCTGAGTTCATCGTTGAACGCTTTGACGCAAACTATCCCCACTACAAAGGCAAATTCGCTCAGGTGATCCACAGCGACATCTCCTACGCCGAAAGCATCCTTGATGATTTCTCCGTTGCCTCTAAACAGCCCACAATCGCCGTCTCCGTCGATATGCTCGATACCGGAGTAGATGTTCCTGAAGTAGTCAATTTAGTCTTTTTCAAACCTGTCTACTCACGAGTCAAATTCAACCAGATGATTGGACGGGGGACTCGTTTGTGTCCCAACCTGTTTGGCATAGACGACCATAAAACCGAATTTTTAGTATTCGACCTTTGTGGCAACTTCGATTTCTTTAGGCAAGCCATTCTAGAAGCTAACCAAAAACTCCCCGAAACCCTCACCAGTCGCCTCGTCAAAGCTCGTCTGGAACTAACCCAACTTCTACAGCAATCCCTCGCCCCTCAAGCAACAGACTCGCATCCCTCCATCGCCGCAGAACCCAGTGGAACCTATGGCACAGACACAATCCGTGCTGAAACTCCGCTAAGTAAGCTTCGCAATACCCTCCTGAACGATCTCCATCAACACGTCGCCACAATGGAGCAAGAAAACTTCCTGGTGCGTCGCCGTTTACAACAGGTTGAAGAATTCTCCAAGCGCGATCGCTGGAACCAACTTAGTGAAGAAGACGTAGAGATTATCACCGAATCCCTCGCCTCCCTTCCCAACAGCTTACCTGCGGGCGATCGCCTCGCCAAAGAATTCGACTTGCTCTGCTTCAAACTGCAACTCTCCGTCCTGAAGCGAACTAACGATTTCATGAGAATGCGTGACCAAGTGCGCGATCTCCTCAGTCAACTAGAGGCAAAGCGCGAAATTCCAATGGTCAAAGATAAACTGCCTCTGATTGAAGAAGTTCAAACCGAAGACTGGTGGATGGATGTAACCCCCTGGATGATTGATGCTGCAAGACTTGATCTGCGCGATCTGATTAAGTTTGTCGATCGCCAAGAGCAGCGCATTGTCTACACCGATTTTGCAGATCAGATGGGAGCAATCCAGGATGTAGATGTGCCCAACCAGCAGACCGGTTTCAGCCCCTATCAATATCGCAAAAAAGTAGAAGCATACATTCGAGCTAACGAAAACCATGTGGCGATCGCTAAACTCAAACGCAACGCACCCCTCACCGAATCAGATTTGGGATCTCTGGAAACTATGCTCTTCGGCTCCACAGAAATTGAGAGTCGGGAGCAATTCGAGAAGGTGTTCGGTAAGAATCTGAGTTTAAAGCTGTTTGTCCGTAAGCTGGTTGGACTCGATCGCAACGCAGCAAAGCAAGCCTTTATCCGCTATTTAGAAGGTAGTACCTTAACGGCTAACCAAATCCGCTTCATCGAAATCATCATCGATTACCTAACTCAAAACGGGGTTATGGACCCTGGACAACTCTACGAATCACCCTTCACCGAAGCTCATCCCGATGGTTTAGATGGACTGTTCAAGGACAACGATGCAGACCAAATTGTGGCGATCGTACAATCCTTCAACGACACGGTTGAAGCTCAATTTGGAGCAGCATCGTGATACTGCCAACCTACGATCAATTGATGCTACCGCTGCTCAAGCTTGCTGCCGAGAACGGGCAAATACACCATATTGCAGGACTACGAGAAAAACTAGCCCAACACCTGAATATCACTTCTGATCAACGAGCCATCAAATTACCCAGTGGTAGACAATCCATCTTTGATAACCGTGTAGGCTGGGCCAGTACTTATCTTCGGAAGGCAAATCTTCTCTCTCGCCCAAAACGAGGATATGTTCAAATTACTCAGCGAGGCAAGGCTGTTTTAGCCGAAAACCCACCTGCAATCAACGATCGTTATCTTCAGAGATTTGAGGAATTTCGTGAATTTAACGAGCGATCTGCACCCGACGAACAACTTCCCCCTGTTGCGAGCGAAACCCCGTCCTCTACAACAACGCCTGAAGAAACAATTAGTAAAGCGGTTGGCATCTTAGAAGCCGAGTTGCAGGATGAACTGCTCGATAAAGTAAAGCAACTATTACCTCAACGGTTTGAGGAATTGGTCTTAAAGCTGCTTCATGCGATGGGCTATGGTGGCAGTCTTAAGGATGTTGAAGGCGTTCCCCGTGGACCTGACGGTGGTATCGACGGCACCATCAAAGAAGACAAACTGGGGCTAGATGTCATTTATGTCCAAGCAAAACGCTGGGAAAACTCAGTGGGTAGAGAGAAAGTCCAAGCCTTTCAGGGAGCCTTGGCTGGAGTTGGTGCTCGTAAAGGCGTATTTCTAACCACCTCAACCTTCACTCAACAGGCGATCGCCTACGCCTCTCAACTGAGGGACAGCAAAATCATCCTAATTGATGGTCAGAAGCTCACTCAATTGATGATCGAACATGATGTTGGAGTCAGTATCAAGGAAATCTTCCACATTAAACGCATTGACGAAGATTTCTTCACCGATGTCGATTTTTAGTCTTCAGAAAAGGTCTGTGACTTAAGCCAAGCCTTTGCCACCGAATAAGGCATCCTTTTGCCAAAGTGCAGCCTGAGATGTTGATTCTCTCGTTGAGCGATTGCACAGGTTTTCTGATCGATTCCAGCATCCTTTTGCCGAAAATCCAAATCTAGAGCAACCCTTTGCCGAAAGTTCAAACCTTTCCTATAAGCTTATTTTATGATTTGTCGTCAACGGCTCCTAGCAGCCTCAGGGTCGTCCTTTGAGCTTCGTTCAATCCTGTTGTATGGCTGATGTTCATTCCCTCATACGGACGTGGAACTCTCAATGTTGTTAGGCACGATCGACTCTCAAGGTTCCAACGCTTAATCGTCTCATCAAAGCTGCCACTGAAAAGTGTTGCGGTGGTTTGAGGAGGAATTGCTTTCAAGGAAGTTGCATCCGATTGATTGGTAACATGGGCCGGCAAAGGAGCAGATTGATACACTACTGATGAAACTAAGCCTGTATGTCCTTTTATCACCTGGCTGCATTTTCCAGTGACAATCTCCCAGCATCGAACCGTCTGGTCAAAGCCACCACTGATTAAGTGCTGACCATCAAGACTGTAGACTACGGTGACTACTGCTCCACTATGACCTTCAAATGTCTTGAGGCATTCTCCGGTTGAGATATCCCACAGTTTGACGGTTTGGTCAAAACTACAACTGACCAAATACTGCCCATCTGGACTGAAGTTCACCTGCCAAACACTGTTGCTGTGCCCCAGTAGCGTTTTCAAACAGTGCCCGGTTTGAATATTCCAGAGCTTGATCGTAGTGTCAAAGCTACTGCTGGCTATCCATTCCCCATTGGGGCTGAATGCAACTGAAACGACAGGAGCTGTATGTCCCTCAAGGGTTTGGATGCACTTGCCTGCGTCCACATCCCAAAGTTTGATGGTGCGATCGTAGCTAGCACTGGCCAAATGCTGTCCTTGAGGATGGAAAGCAACAGACCAAACCCAGCTATCGTGACCTTGTAATGTTTTGAGGCAACGTCCAGTTTTCCAATTCCACAATTTGATGGTGCGATCAGCGCTGCCACTCGCCAAGGTAATTCCCTCTGCGCTGTTACCATTCCTAATTGGCTGAGAATCGAAGGCAACTGACCAGACTCGATTGGTGTGTCCGTACAGTATCTGAACACATGTTTCGGCAGAAACATCCCATATCCTTATAGTTTGGTCTTCATACCCACTGGCCAAGTGATGACCCTCAGGACTCAGGGCGACCGCCATGACCGAATTCGTATGTCCCTTGATGGTCTTGATACACTGCCCAGTTTCCACATTCCACAGTTTGGCAGCATGATCATCCCCTCCACTCGCTAGCCATTGACTGGTAGGACTAAAGGCAACAGACCATATGCGATTGCTATGACCGTGCAACGTTTTGATACATTGTCCAGTTGTGGCGTTCCACAGCTTGACGGTTTCATCATAGCTACTGCTGGCGAGGACATCTCCATCACGACTAAATGCAATCGTCGTGATGGTGCTCGTGTGACTACTCAATGTTCTCAGACAATTACCTGTCTCTACATCCCAAAGTCTAACCGTATGGTCAAAACTCCCACTCGCTAACTGTTTTCCCTTAGGACTAAACGCGACCGATTTCACCCAACCTTGATGTCCATTCAAGGTCTTCAAGCATTGCCCTGTACTCCAATTCCAGAGCTTGATGGTCTGATCTTCAGAGCAGCTTGCTAACGTTGTGTCATCAGGACTGAAGGCAATAGACCACACGCGCCCCTGATGCCCTAGTAATTGGATACAGTCATTAACGACCCCGAAGCGACTTTTGAAGGCAATTGCTTGGGATAAATCTGCAGGGGACTGGAGATTCCATAACCGGATCGTGGCATCTTGAGAACTGGTCGCGATATATTGTCCATTAGGGCTGAAGGCGATCGCATTCACCGAGTAGGTGTGCCCAACGAAGGTTTTTAGGCAATCCCCCGTGTGAACATCCCAAAGTTTGACGAGATAGTCATCACTAGCACTGGCAAGGTAGTGACCATCTGGGCTAAAGGCAGTGGACCAGGCCCAGTGTTTGTGCCCCTTGCAGATGACAAGCTGTTTGCCGCTGGGAATTTCCCAAATCTGAATTTCACCACTGGTATCACTGCTGGCTAACCGTTTACCATCTGGACTGAAAGCAACAGAAGTAACCCCTCCAAAGGTTTCAACGAAGACCGATTGCTCAATTTTGCAGTGAGCAAAGTTGGCCTGATGCAGGGTGACTTTGGGGAGGTAGGCTTGTCGGATGGAAAGATTGGAGAAGTCACGATCGCACACATCACTATGCAACTGCCAGAATAAATTCAGCAAATTTCCTGCTGCATAACCGCTTCCGAGTGACTTGTCATGTAGAAAGACTAAAAAGCGGCTGAGATGGTTTTCGAGGTTGTGCTGATTCGCAAACGCGGCCAAAAGCTTCTCTTTAACCGGTTGTAGAATTAAACGGATTTGGGCTTCCCGAATATAATCCTTCGCTTGGGCCTTAATCAGGGCATAATGGTTGAAGAAAGTCAGTTCATGGGCAGAAATGCCATCATAAAATCGTTTCACCATCTGCTCGGTCATGTATTCCATCACGACGGGCTGCTGAGAAAAACCAGCGGCATTGGTTTCAATCAGCGATCGTGCTTGCAACGATGCTAAGGACTCCAATAGCTCCCGCTGTGAGGCTTTGGGTACAATATCTTCTTGCAACTCCTCCAGTGTGACCCATTCACGGGAGATAGCTAGCCAGTACATCACTTGCTGTTCGAGTTCAGAGAGACGGCTGAATTGCTGGTCAAGGATCTCACTAATGTCACCAAAAACAACTGTTCCCTGGTTCAAGAACGCTCCAATATCGCCGTTAAACAGCGATCGAATCGTCGTGGCAGCAACCTTCAAAGCTAAAGGATTACCGTTGTAGTGTTCAATCAACTGATAGCAATCGGCATCGGATTCAATCAATCCTTTTTCATTCAGAATCCTCTGTCCTGCAGAAGATTGTAGCCCCGTGAGATGTAACGATCGAGCAGGTAGCGTATCCCCCTCTCGAATGCTGACTTCTGCGGGTTTTTCTCGACTAGTCAACACCAGACAACTCTGGTGTCGCTCATCACTAACTCGCGCAATCAACTGACCATAGACTTCGTAGCCCTGACGATACTGTCCTGTGCGTTTACCGCTCTGGAGGATCGATTCCAAATTGTCTAATACTAGTAGACAGCGATGCTGGCGCAGATATTTCATCAAGCACGAGATCTGGCTATCAACTGATTCCGGTAACTTTACCTCCTGTTGGTTTGAGAGAAACGGAGTTAAGTCGGCTAACAAATCGTGCAGAGAGGGAGCGTGTCGCAAACTACGCCAGATTACATAATCAAATTCGTCCTGCACTTGTTCGGCTAATTTGACGGACAGAGCCGTTTTGCCAATTCCTCCCATTCCCAAGATACTCACCAAGCGACAGTGATCTTGCTGAATCCACTGTTCCAGAGTTACCAACTCCGCGACGCGATTGTAGAACGCCGAAACATCGATCGCTTCTCCCCAGTCGCAATGGGTAAGCAAAAGAGCAGAGGGATAAGAGTTTGTTGATAGTTGCTCAAATTCAGGGTCAGTAAGATGCGCTTTCTTATCTTCAAATCTTGGGTGCCTCGGATTCCACAGCGTAGTAGAGGATTGGCTTTTCTGCCTTATTGCACGCTTTAACACCGTTTGAAAATTCCGTCGTGTAACTTTCTCTTCTAGTGTTTCGGAAAGAAGCTGCCACATTTCAGAGCCTGTGTCTTTGATGTAACCAAGTGTGTAGCCGAAGTTGTCAGCAATCTCTTTGTAGGAGTACCCTTCCCAAGCCTGTTGAAATACAAGTTTTTGAACTTTGTTTAACTGTCCTGGTGCTAGGACCTGTTCTAAAAACTCCAACTCTTCATCAGCCGTCACAATTCCAACTTCCTTGGCTCCACTAACACAACAAAGCTACTGTACTACTACGTTTCATTCGACACCCGAAATAGTTAGAGCGATCACGCTCTTGATTGCTTTTAGTAAAGCAAAAGCAATCAAAGGCTAAATTCCTCCTCATGGAAAATCTATCATACTGAAGCCTTATCCTCAGGAAATCTGGTCAGTATTGTTTCTAATTTGTATCTAGATTTAACTAAACTTCTCAGTAAATTCTCTGTCCTCTGATCCGACTTTTATCCGACCTTCCCCCGACTGACGAACTGTAGCAGTGCCAGTTAACCTTGTACTCAAATACGTTACTGCTTGCAGCCTCCCCTGCTTAGGAATCTGAGTGTTGATGGAGACCAAACTTGAGATCTTTAAGTCATCTCGCTTCGTAGGAAAGCCAGTTTTAGATGATGAAATTTTTAGGGGGAATGACTGACATCCAAAAAGCCCGTTTCCTCCGTTTCAAGCATCTCTCAATAACAATCACGATGGGCAATCTGAAAAGTGCTATCAGCATGTTGGTACCGGTCAGGCTTACCAGGCAAACTGGCACAATCGCTGGTAACGACAATCTCACGAAAACTTATAGAGAGGCGTTAGATCTCTATAAGTTCTTTGAAAGTAATTCAGAATAACGTCTGAATCTTGAGGAAAACCAACATACTCCTGAGGAACGGTTATGGAATTTGTCAAAAATGTCATTGACACAGGTGTTGTAGATACAGGGCGTGTTGCTGGGCTGAGCCGCCAGATTATTACTGAGATGAACTCTATTGCTGAATTTGGGAATGTACTTTTTAGCTTCGATGATTTAGAAAATATGGTATTTAAGACGGGCGAACCGGGACGTAAGGTCAACCCCGTGCTTCAGCTATCAGCTAAAGAAGCCCTTCGAGCTGCTCTTCGAGATAATCAGGACAAAAAGTTAGTTATTAACTCAGCCTATCGCACCGTTGCCCAGCAACACATCTTATATCAATTACACCTAAAGGGAATAGTTGGCAAAGCAGCAAAACCAGGATTAAGTCCTCATGAGGATGGTTTAGCTCTCGATGTTGATAACTATCCTGACTGGATTAGAATCCTTGAGCGCTATGGTTGGCAATATTTAGGAGATGATTTACCCAACGACCCCTGGCATTTCAGCTTTGACGGAGGACGTGGTGATATTGGAAATATCGGGGTAAAAGCTTTTCAGAGACTTTGGAACAAACACAACTCTGATGATCAAATTGAAGTTGACGGAGATTTTGGTGGTGAAACT
Source organism: Oculatella sp. FACHB-28 (assembly GCF_014696015.1). Classification (NCBI taxonomy): domain Bacteria; kingdom Bacillati; phylum Cyanobacteriota; class Cyanophyceae; order Oculatellales; family Oculatellaceae; genus Oculatella; species Oculatella sp. FACHB-28. The sequence continues at coordinate 10,425 of NZ_JACJPJ010000062.1, forward strand.
GCTAAACGGATGAATAAATCTCCGAGCGATGGTTTTCCTTTGTTTAGATTGCTTAAGCTAACCACTCCACTCTTGGAGGGTGAAGATGTGCGTGTTGTGCAAGAGGCTTTAGTAGAAGCGGGATTCTTAGATGCTGGTAAGGTGAACAAATTTTACGATACGGAGACTGTAGAAGCTGTCGAAGCCTTCCAAAAAGATAAGGGGTTGGTTGTAGATGGCAAAGTGGGACCAAATACTCGCCGAATCCTATTAGCTTAACAATAGCGAATCTATTGTCTAGAAAATTTTCTGCATATTTAGAAGCCCTCTAGAACGGCAATGAAGTTGAGGGTAAACAGTATTAACGCTAAGCGAGGAAAGTATGCTGACAGATTTGCAAAAGCGCGCTGCACAAGCGATCATCAACATTTTCGAAACTAGCAAAGTTCTGGGAGATTATACGAGCGTTGTCTCTGTACCAGGTGATCCAGGTGGATTAACGTATGGAAAAGCGCAAACAACGCTTAACAGTAGAAATCTCTTCCTACTTATTAAGGATTACTGCGAAGCAGAAGAAGCAGCTTTTGCTGATGAATTAATGCCTTATCTAGATGGACTGGAGGAGCGAGAGCGGAGATTGAACAACGATATAAAGTTGCACAATCTGCTACGTAAAGCAGGTAACGATCCAGTGATGCAAAATACCCAAGATGCTTTTTTTGATCGTGTCTATTGGAATCCTGCGGTAAAACAAGCAACCACTTTAGAGGTTTTCACTCCTTTAGGAACAGCAGTAGTCTATGACGGTACTGTTCATGGATCATGGGGTAGGATGCGCGATCGTACGATTGAAACGTTCGGCAAGGTTTCTGACATCGGTGAGCAACAGTGGATCACCCACTACGTTGATGTTAGACGTAATTGGTTAGCTACACATTCAACTGTCCCACTCCTTCGTAAAACTGTTTATCGCATGGATACATTCAAGAAGTTGATTGCTGCTGAAAACTGGGATTTAACACTGTCATTCAATGTGCGGGGTCTTTTGATTGATGAAGAAACTTTGACCCCAAATAGCTTGTCTTCGGCTGAGGTCAATGAAGTTAGGTTGCTTCGTTTGAAACGCCCTTTTATGCAGGGTGAGGACGTTCGTAAAGTACAAGAAGCATTAAAGCAAGCAGAAATTGCTGTTGAGCTAGATGGAATATACGGACCAGACACAGAAACTGCTGTTAAGGAGTTTCAGAAGAAGATAGGACTGAAGCCAGACGGAATTGTAGGTCCTGTTACTCGTTCAGAACTCGGTTTGTGAGCAACCTGTACAGTCTAGATTTGTACTAGTGGGTTTAAGAAACAACAGAATTTTGAACAGTTGGCATGTTTTATGGCAGTTCTAAAACTAGACTCATCCGGGACTGAGGTCGTGGCTCTACAAAGGACCCTAACCAAACTTGGTTTTAATCCCGGATCAACAAGTGGCACTTTCGATACTCAAACTCGTGATGCTGTAATTTCATTTCAAAGGTCACGGGTTTGGCTAGTTTCTGACGGAATTGTAGGCCCAATTTCTCAAGCTGAACTTGATGATGCAGTTCAGGATATCAGTGGGGAGTCCGCACTACAAAGCGTAGCTTTAGGTAGCCAGGTGTTAGATGTTGCAGCAATCAACGCTAATCCAGTATTAGCAAAGAAGATTCAGAAAAAATTGAAAGCTTTGGGATTATATCCGGGTGGAAAGTTAATTGACGGAAACTTTGGTTCTCGTAGTCAGAGGGCATTAGTCGATTTCTGTCAGATAGGAGGGATTTCTCACTCAAGTCCAATTCAGCTTGATCCAAACATTGCCCAAGCTTTGGTTAGCACTGCTCAAATTCCTGAAGTTCTAGAAGTTCGAGGAAGCAATACACCTCAAATTTTCAAGAAGTTCAAAGACATTGAAGATTTTGTAGGAGCAACAGATAGTAAGCTTGCTTTCTTAGATATGGGTGTAGAAACAACCGCTTACAAGGTAGGCATTCCAGAATATTCAAACCGACTAGATGTGACGGCTTCTTTGGGCATCCCTACAGTCTCTCATCCAAGTCTCAGGTTTGATCCTTATCCCGATCGAGGTAAACTTCCTTCTATTGATACAACCGTCCTCAATTTTCTTGACTCAGAAATTACAGAGGCTTGTGTGACCATCGGGCACTTAAATGCTGGAGACCTCGACACTGCTTGGTTAGGCAGAAATGAACTGAGAGCGGACGAGTGTTTAAGTTCAACTAAAATCATTCCTATCCTAAATGTATTATCTCAACTTGGAGACAATTCACCAGATAATGTCGAGAACTTATTAATCCAGAATCAAGGAATAGTAAATACGACTTTTCGTTTCTCTGCTGCTCTTGTAGATATTGTCAGCTATAGAGGTGGTGTTCCTCACTCAAATGCTTTAGCACGAACATTCAAACATTTTTCGGCTCCTAATCAAATTGAAAAATGGATGAGAGAACAAAGTGGTAACACCAGACCAGACTTAAATTTTGAAGGACCTTATGGAGTACCTGCTTCAATCAATCTTCCAGAGCTTTTCGATCCTTCAAGCAATAAGAAACTTTTAATTGCTCCTAACGTTATTTTGGGTCGTGATAATGATGTTTCTGTTTATGATTTAGCTCGTTTGATGTCTATGGTGGGCTGGCATAAACTTCTGCCACTATCCAAAAAATTAAAAGATGTTGAGTGGGGTAGCCTTCAGCCGTTCATTGCAGCACTAGGAACAGATAAAGCCCGCTATGTGGATGTAGCCATTGAAACTTTAGGTTTAGAGAATGTAATTTCATCTCCGGTTATTTTGTCAAAGCTCGGCTACGGGCAAGAAGCACTGATATATGTTGCATTTGTTCAATTCGTTGATGAGCATATATTTGTTACACCTAAACTTAGAACTTTAACGATGGCATTACGAATAGATAAAAATCCTCCTGGTAGCAGTGACGCTCAAGCTGCTCGGATTGACGCGAAAATGGCTGCTGCTGTGACAGAAATCTTACGTCGAGTTGTAACTGAGGAACTACCTTAATTTGTACGCCTAGCAATTGAACACAAGGCAAAGTAGTCAACATGGTATTTCAAACAGGATTCGAGGGACAAACTCTATTTAGAGGTAGAACGGGCTATGCCGTTGCACACTGGCAAAAGTTTTTGCAATCTCAAGGATTCTATCAGGCAGAGATCGACGGAATCTTTAAAGCGAAAACATTAGAGGCTACTACTAAATATCAGCGCGAACGTAGACTCTTTAGGAGGCGAGATGGACTTGTTGAAAAGACAACGTATGATCAGGCTGCTAAAGAGGGATTTGATTTAGTTGAAGGTAATCTACTCGAGGAGATTATCGGATTGCGAGAAATTTTAGTAGAGATTACGAGAATTTCTATGAGTCTCGAAATAACCTTCAAAGGTAAATCTACTGAAGTCACTCTCGGTAATGAGTTCTTAACTCCTGAAGAAGCTCATAAAAAAATCAAAGGTTACTTTGAAAGTTATATCTACGGTCCAGCTTGAATTGTTGTAAGAGGTAACACTATGGAATTTCCTGTTTTGAAAATGGGTAGTCGTGGTCAGGAAGTCAGAAGATGGCAAAAATTCTTGAGTCGAAATCAAGGAATAAAGCTCGATCCTGCGTCGATGGCTTTAGATGGAGTCTATGGACCTGGGACTACTCAGGGAACCAGAACCTATCAAATCAACAAGGGATTGGTTTCCAGTGGAATAGTTGATTCTACAACTTATGTTCAAGCTGTAGAAGATGGCTTTGATCCAATTATTGATGTTTGAATTCTGAAATTTTGAAGTTTTTGTTGAGGAACTTATGGCACTTCCCGTTTTACGTCGTGGTAGCAGAGGCGATGCTGTTACAATATGGCAAAATTTTCTGATCGGTAAAGGTTTACTTGATCAAGCGGATGGAATTTTTGGACGAGATACTGAGGATGCAACAAAAGAATATCAGCATTCTCATGGGTTGGAATTAGACGGCATTGTTGGAGCACAAACCTATAGCAAAGCGTTAGCTGAAGGATTTGATGGTATTGAATTTGATCCTGACTTCCCTAGTAAACCTAGCTTTCTTCCACTAGTTGGAACAACAGATCGGCAGGCAGTTTTTGGTAGATTTGATTTTGAACTGGACTCGGTTCCAAGCAACCGCGAGAATATCAAAGTTCTTGGCACTTGGGCTGAGGATAATATTATTTCGGTTGATATTCCAGAACTAAAACCTGTTCGCCCAAGTGGGCAAATGAAGTTTCACAAAAATGCTGCTCCACAATTGCAGGGTCTATGGAAAGCTTGGCAGGCGCAAGACCTCATTAAGTTAGTTCTGAAGTTCGATGGAAGTTTTGTTCCTCGCCTAATTCGTGGTGCTCCACTTGTAAAGGATTTCAGCAAATTGAGTAATCACGCTTTCGGCTCAGCATTTGATATCAATGCAAAGTGGAACCCTTTAGGTCATACCCCCGCTTTTATAGGTAAAGAAGGCTCTGTTCGGCTTCTAGTACCGATTGCTAACGACTACGGTTTTTATTGGGGTGGTCATTTCAAAAGCCGGAAAGATGGAATGCACTTTGAGGTTGCAAAAATTTTGAGTAGCAGCGATTTAACTGCACTGGCAAGTAAGTACGGTATCTAAGCTTTAACCAGAGGAGATTGAGAATGAGTGTACCAGGTATTGATGTTTCCGATCACCAACTTCTTGTTGATTGGTCTACTGTAGCAAGTCAGGGAATTAAGTTTGCTCTGATCAAAGCTACGGAAGGCAAATCTTTTAGGGCTAGTACGTTTAAAGATAAATGGCGAGACGCAAAATCAGCTGATATTTTGCGAGGTGCTTATCACTTCTTTAGACCAACTAGAACTGGAGAAGAACAAGCTGATAACTTTCTTCAAGCTCTTGATTCAACTGGAGGACTTGAAGTAAATGACCTATCGCCTGTTCTTGACATTGAGGTTAAGGATGGAGTCAGTAGTGATGTTATTCGTGAACGTTGCCTAATATGGCTGGCAAAGGTAGAAGCAGAAACCGGACGTAAAGCAATCATCTATACAGGGGCTAGCTATGGAGACACCAACTTAAGTGTAAATGCTCAATTTGCCGATTATCCACTGTGGGTGGCTCACTATACACGAGGAAAACCTTGGGTGCCAGGACGTTGGAAAACTTGTGCTATCTGGCAATATACCGACAAAGGGAAAGTGAAAGGAATCAACGGAAATGTTGATTTGAACTGGTTCAACGGTTCTACTGATGCATTAAAAGCATTTGCCACAGGTGACTATTCACAAATCAGAAGCAGCTCTTTGTTTGACAATCTAATTAACCGAGGTGATACAGGTGAAGTAGTGCGTCAAGTTCAACAATTGTTAATTATGAAAGGGTATGACGTTGGACCTTCAGGAACAGATGGTGACTTTGGTGCAAACACCGAGTCTGCCGTAACACGATTTCAGGGTGATAATAATCTTCCGATTACTGGAATTGTTGATCCAGCAACATTTGAAAAGCTCAATCAGTAAGAAGTTACTGCTCACATCATTTGAATAGGAGGTTTTTCAATGAAAAAAGTACGTGGTGTTTGGCTAACCAACGTAGACAGTGATGTGTATCATTCCAAAAACAATATTGACGCAGCGATCGAGCTTCTGTCTAAAACTGGATTCAATGTAGTATTTCCAGTTGTTTGGAATAAGGGATATACCCTTTACCCAAGCGATGTGATGGAGCAACATTTTGGGTCTGCCTTCAAGATTGATCCGCTGTATCAAGTGCCAGCGCGAGACCCGCTGGAAGAGATCGTCAAAGCAGCTAGAAAATTTAAGTTAAAAGTCATTCCCTGGTTTGAGTATGGTTTCGCTGCCTCTGCAGTTCAAAAAATTAGAACTGATGGAGGAGAGTTACAAGAGCAGGAATTTGGTAAACATATTCTTGACGAGAAACCCAATTTTGCGGCTGTTAATCATAGTGGGCAACCTCTAATTAAGCCTCATCCCCAAAATGTTGGTGATGTAGGCTTCAAATGGATGAATGCACTCAATCCTGAGGTTCAAGATTTCATGATTGAACTCATGGTTGAGGTTCTTCAGAAGTATGATGTTGATGGAATTCAGGGGGACGATCGTCTTCCAGCCTTTCCAGTAGAGGGTTATGACCAGGATACTGCCAAGCATTTCAACCAGAAGCACGGCAAACCACCAAATACTATACCTGCGGGCACAGATCCGAAGTGGATGGAATTTCGTGCTGATGTCTTAACTAAATTTTTACAGAATCTCTGTGAGCAAGTTAGACAAGTAGAAACAAATAAAGGTAAGAAACTGCTAATATCTATGGCTCCTCATCCTAGAGACTTCGGCTTTGGAAATTACCTCCAAGATACCAAAGCTTGGCTCGAGCTAGTTGATATGATGCATCCACAGCTCTATCGTAAAACATTTAGTGAATATAAAGATTTGGTCGCAAGAGAGGTTAACAGTTTATCAACTACCCAGATAGCTAAGCTTTCACCTGGAGTGCTCATAAAATTAGGCGATTATCGGATTGGTGAAGATCCACAACAACCTGCTAACAACGATCCAAACCACCTTCAAAAAGCTATCAAGCTCAATCGCGATAAAGGTTTTGCTGGCGAGACATTCTTCTTCTTTGAAGGTTTAAGGATCACAGATACGTCAATAGCTGAAGCCCTTCGAGGCACTCATTATGCTATTAACAAGCTAGGTGATGAAGGTCCAGATGTTTTCAAAATTCAAGTCCTTCTGAAGAAATTGAATGTTGTAAAGTATGATCCAGGAGAAGTAGATGGAATTTTTGGGAAAAAGACGGAAGATGCAGTAAAAGCTTTTCAGAAAGCTCAAGGCTTCTCTCCAAGTCTGGTAGATGGAAAAGTTGGAATTCAAACACTTGGAAAGCTTGGTGTCGCTAACCTAACTGCTTTTGGTAATTTGCCAGTTCCTTTATAAAGGTTTTTGAGCATAGCGATTACCTCCAATTAACTGAAGATTTGAAGAGCGATCGCTCATAGTGCATATTCATTCGCGACGTTCATCTGTTTATCCCTTGGGCTTCGTACTTCAACCTGAGCTACACATGTCCCAAATCTAATGATTCTCAATCAATCAATTCAATTTTAGTCGGAAGCAGAGCTAGATCATTTGATGGAAACATCACCTGAAAGTTTGTTTTGAACACTTGTCTCTGCACTGCTTCGAGTAATTCTGGCTCTCATAGTTCAGTGACATTACAAGCAAGAAAAGTAGACCCTTCAGACCATGAAATACAAAATAGGCACGTTTTTAGGATTAGTTTTGTGTACGAGTTTGACTGCTACAGCCGCATATTGCCAAAATCCTTCAAGTTCTACTCCCTCTCCTACATCAAGTTCTCCCTTTAGAGAAGGAGATGTCGTTGATTACAGAAGAAATAAAGCTACAGGAGAAGTTGTACCTGTCATACGTGAAGTAGGTGTACTTAAGGGGCTAGACACACCATATATTGAGCCAGAATTTTTTATCTTACTTTTCATAACTATCGGTGCCGGAGTTTTAGGAGGGTTTGTTGCAGAATTAATTAGCCTAAATGGGAACATTGAGTGGCCCCATAGACCGAGTGACGATGAGTGGGCTTTGAGAGCCTCTGATACTGGCAGTCGCGATGCCCGACGTGAAAACATAATTGATTTTGGTATCTTTGCAAGATTGAGTGTTGGTGGTTTAGCTGCTCCTGCAGCAATAGTGTTTCTGAATCCTGCCAGTGTCTTTGCTCTATTTGGTATGTCGGTAATTGCTGGTTCAGCAGGTACTGCTATCTTTATTGCTTTACAAGAACGCATTAGAACAATTATTGCTGAACAACAAAAAGCTGTAGCTGTAGCTGTAGCTGAAAAAGAAATTGAAATTGCACAAGAACCGTTTAGGCGGGCAAAGTTAATACAGAGCGCTCAATTGATTCTTGGGATATTGGAAAACGCTGCAACAAAGCTAGGAGAGATCGAGAAAAAACTGAGAGAGGATTCAGAGACTGTCGCAGAAGAACCGAACGCTTTAAAGTTTCCAACGGATAAGGCTGTTGTTTTACAACAGAATGACTTCAAGGAAGTATGGAACCTGTTGAACGAAGTTAAAGGGATTGATCTCCAAATAGGAGACAGAATTACTGGGCCTTTCAAAACACTAGAGCAGACAATAAAGAGCATAGCTACGTCCCCCTTAGGTGCAGATACCATCAAAATTGAAGGCGGAAAACTCGATCTTGAAGTTTTCAATCAAGTGAAGAAGCTCATAAATGAAGCTAAGGGCGAAATTGAAGCTATAGTCGCTTTAGAATCAGGTGGAACAAACGCTTCCGTAGCAGATAGGAACAAACGCCTCTAGTACCCTTTGAAGCTATTTTTCCCTATCGTTTACATACTAGCTTTTGCCATGAAAACTCTCTCTACCTTGCTTGTTGGGATTGTAGCCCTGCTACATATTGGCTTTTTCACACTGGAAATGTTTCTCTGGAAGACACCCTTTGTTCGAAACCTCTTTGACTTAACTCAAGAGCAAGCCAACTTTACAGCGCCTCTCGCTGCCAATATGGGGCTTTACAATAGCTTTCTGGCAGTTGGACTTTTGTGGGGATTGCTGGCAAGACGGGAAGGGTTTGCAATCAAAGTGTTTCTTCTAGCTTGCGCCATCATTGCTGGTATCTACGGTGCCGCTACAGTAAGACCGTCAATTCTGGTAACTCAAGCCCTTCCTGCTGCTGTTGCTTTGCTCCTAGTGTGGCTAGTGCATCGCAGTGATACAGGCTCTCAGACTGGTCCTGATGTTAGCCGCTAATTCGATCGCTTCTCTCTAGCTAATTAGGCAGTTTACCCTAAACTCTCCAACAAGCTTCTGAAATCTTGAGGACAGTCTCTATGCGCTTATTACTTCGTAATTGGTTGACACTTGTCAGCCTCCTGCGCTTAATGCCAGTCAAGATTCCTGCCTTTACTGCAAATGGTTCTATACCACAGCTGAATAACGAAGACGCTGCTGCCGGCATCACTGAAACCAGTAAGAAACTACAAGAGCCAGGGTTACCGCAACAGCACCTCAAGGGACATGACGTTGTTTGGGCAGTACAAAGTTGTCTATCAAGCCCTTTGTGAGCAGCGGCACCAATTCCAGGAGGCTACCTTCAAGGAACCGACGTTGCAGTCTTTTACTCCTTCTTTACTCAGTTCCAGCGATCTCTCCCTGAGTTGAGGCGAAGTGCGATCGCCTCTTTAGCAAAGAAATACAAGGAGTACATCTCTAAGGTAAACCATTCAAACGTTAAAAGTAATGATGTCTATCAATATCAATGCTGATGAGATTTGGAAATTGATGAGGTTTCTGGAACAATACGGTACTTCAAATATAAGTGATTACCAGTTCATACTCAACCCGAGTTTTAGAGGACTGAACCTAAAAGTCGATCTCAATGTTACGTATCTACCTAAAAATAAGACGCTTACAATTACTCTCGATCCTTGATAAATGTTTGTCATGGTTTCAGAAGTTACACTCAGTTCCTTCGAATTTCATCCGAATAGTAGGAACACAGTTTTACCCTACCAGAAATTTCTGATTGAATGGGGTTTGGACTTTCGGGCACGATGCCCTCCTAACCCTTCTGGTTTCGGTAGAACCTGCATTGAGAGCAAGCGCAAAAGTTTTAACTTAATGTAGTCATTCTCCCTTTTACACGCCACTGACCATAATGCTGAGGAGTTTAAAGCAGTAATTCCTCAAGACAGGAATAGAGCATCAACCAGAGTCAAGGCGACTGCTCACCAGTCACAAAACTTCTAACGTTAGTTGGCTTACAGCAGGTAATAATAAGCTATCCATCTGCCGCTTAAGAATTCAAGTATCTATCTGCCATGTTGGCAAAAATGGACTTTAAGTCACAAATGTTGTGACTTAAGCCAAGCTTTTGCCGCTCAATAAAGCATCCTTTTGCCAAAGTTCAAGCTGAAACACTGCTTCTTTCGTTGAGCGATCGCTCGTTTTTTAACCCAAATAAAGCATCCACCCGCCGAAAGTGTAAAAATAAAGCAACCCTTTGCCAAAAGTGCAAGGCACCTTTATGAGTTTTTCTTATGGTACTTGACATTTTCCTGCTATTTCCCAACAGATTGGTAAACTTGCCTCCACTAACTACTCTTCAAAGTTTGACTACAAAATTTTCAGTACAACTGATGCCCCTAGTATGAATCTAGGTATATCTGGGTCAAGTGCATCTGGTCAAAATCAATTGATGGCGATCGCTCTTGTAGCAAAAAAGCGACATAGAAGATATATAGCATGTGCTTTTGAGTCAACTGCCCATTGCATGAGCAGTAGTGGAGCTTAAAATCAGTCTCTTGGAAATGCAATCAGAGTTTGACAAGAGCAAGTTAGGTTTACAATTGATTGAAGAGTTGTAAGAGCAATCGCAACCTATTGAATAAGCTTAAATTGCAAGAAGCGATCGTTTAATTGTTTGAAGGAACGGGATTCAGTTATTAACCCGGCAATCGAAGAGCCTACAGGACGAGAGGCAAAATCGGTAGAATCGGAGTATGAATAAGCCAGACGCTCGATTACTCAATCCCACTACCCAAGACTACTTGCGCCAACAAGCAATTCGTCTGCGAGAACAAGGCAAGCGAGCA
>NZ_JACJPJ010000063.1:0-52156 GCF_014696015.1 Oculatella sp. FACHB-28
CAGGAGGAATTGGCTCAAATGCTAGGGACATCGCAATTCACCTTTCAAGACTCAAAGGAAATTGCTCTTTAGGATAACCAATGTGATCCCAGTCAGGGTTCGCCAACAGTATCCGCACCATTTTGTCATGGTTCAGCAACCGTTTTGATTATAGTGATACATGTTTGCAGGTGCGTCATGACGCACCCTACAAGATGGCGATCGCACTTCCATCGTTTGAGAGCGATCGCCAGCATTAATCGCGTATTTATAGTAAATATCATGCAAGAATCCACTATTTACCGCTCGACCCAAAGTTGAGAGAGGCGAGCGATCGCCCTCAATCTTTTACGAGAAGGTTTATTTATCAGCCTGATTGCTTCTGCGACAGGACTGTTGATTGAGGAAGTTCAGCAACTTCAACAGCAAACGAGCGAGTCTTCACAAAGCTAACTTTAAGCAGAACGACGTTACAAGTATTCAATTTGTAAGGCTTTCTCTGGCAGTTTGGCTTCTCGTTGCCCTTCAACCTGAGCGCGAACGGTAATCAGGTAAATGGGTGGAATGACGAGATCAACTAGGGCAGCTTTACCCAGAAGTGCTTTGATCCCTGCTGAGGGAAGTTCTTTAACTAACCAACGACTGAGCCGATAGCCATATTGATAAAACTTCAGTTCCTTCATCAGGTCGATGCCGTGCAGTTCATGCAGGTAGCGGTTAGAGCGACCGTAGCGGCGAAACTGGCTAATCAAATCAGGTAGGGTCGTGCGGTGACGGTGCTGAACGATCGCCTTCTCGGTAAACTTAAACTTCCAGTTGCTCTGACGCTGCACTCGCCAGCAAAAGTCTGCATCGCCGCCCGTGGTCAGGTGAGAGCGAAACAGCCCGACTTCGGATAACACGGTGCGACGGGTAGCCAAATTCGCGGTTTTCCCGAAGGGGCAGAAGGGATGTACCAGAGCGGTTTCGTGGGACAGAATTTTTTTGCGGGCAGCGTATTGTTCCAAAAGTGATTGACCGGGCAGGGCTTCGATCGCCCCGACGACTAAGCCTACCTTCTCATCTTCAAAAGCGTTGACCAGTGACTCTAGCCAGTTCGGTTTGGGGCGGCAGTCGGCATCGGTGAAAGCCAAAACTTCTCCGGTAGAGGCTCGAATGCCTTTGTTGCGAGCGGCATAGGAGCTTTGAATATCGGTTTCGCTGATGTAGCGTAAGGTAATGCCCCGTTCCTGAGATTCGGTTTCGACGGCTTTGATGATCTCGGCAGTGCGATCGCTACTGGCATTATCAACCAGCAAATATTCGACGCGATCGGCAGGATAGGTCTGTGCCTGGAGGCATTTGACCAGATCGGGCACGTCCTGTTCGCCGTTATAAATCGGTACGATAACTGAAACTCTAGGTTGCACCATTTTAGTCAAACTATTTTCCAAGGCTGTGCGGGTATCCATGCTGAAGCACATGGATAGATGTAGCTGCATGGGAGCGATCTTGTCAAATCGGCTAACGGGGTAAAAGGTGGTTCCAGGCATAGTTCTCACTGAAGGCAGTAGAGTTAGGGTTGAGGTTAAGACATCATGGGCTGGTAGATTTCACGCTTTGGTAGATTTCAACGAGGCGATCGTTCAGCGTTTCTTTGTTGTAGTGAGTTTCGACGTAGGCACGCCCAGCTTTTCCCATCTCTATCCATTGGTCTGGGTGCGTCACCAGGAATTCCAGGCGATCTGCTAAGGAATCAACATCACGTTCGGCAACCAGAAAGCCAGATTTGCCGTCTTCGATTAATTCTGGAATGCCGCCGTGCTGGGTGCCGATGACGGGTAAGCCCATCGCCATTGCTTCTTTAAGCACGTTGACGGGCGCATCCTGATCTCCGTTCCGGCTACTGATGCTGGGGGCAACCATGATGTGGGAGCGATCGAGGATTTCGATTAACTCCCGTTCTTGTTTCCAACCCAGCAGTTCAACAAATTTGCTGACGTTCAAGTCTTGAATTAATTGTTGGAGGCTCTCTCTCAGCGGACCATCACCAATTACGTCGTATTTGATGTTGGGATGAGTTTTGCTCAATTTGGCGATCGCTCTCACTACATACTCGATCCCCTTTTTCTCCACCAGTCGCCCTGTGGTAACAATGCGAACCTGTTCACCGGGGGAAAGGCTGCGCGGCTGAAAGAAGAAGCGATCGCAGTCTATCCCGGAGCGATGAACCAGAACTTTTTCGGGATCGCAGCCGAGTTTGAGTAACCGATTTCTGAAGAAGTCGCAGTTAGTGAGAAAAAAGTCACCTTTCTGGAATAGCTGATCATAAACATGTTCACCATGTTGCCGAACGTATTCACTAATGTCGTTACCGCGAAAGGTGGTGATCAGTTTTCCTTGAATCGCACCGATGTCTCGCAGCGCCATTCCCAATAAGCCCAGGTTGCCAAATTGACAGTGAATGATGTCGTAGGGCGGTTTACCGAGCGAGGGCATTGTGGCGTAAATCAGGGAGAGCAGTTCAGGGTGTTCGCGATATTTGGAAGGATTGAGCGATCGCCAAGCCACAGCCGGATTCTTAAACCCGTCAGTCAGCACCAGTTTTATCCCTTTGGCAATTTCTTTTACCCGATTTTGGGGAATGCGATCGCGATAGTGAGTTCGTTCTAACAGGTTGTATTGGATAACATCGGGATGCAGTTTGGATAGGTCGGCGGGTTTGATGCCATAGATGTCTACTTCATGACCGCGATCGATGCAGCCAACAATCTGATTCAGGATAAAAGTTTCTGAGAGAAGAGGGAAACGATTGACGATAAAGGCGATTCTCATAGTGCTTGATCTAGATAAGGAGGTTAAGTGATGGCATTTGAGTTGTTTAGTCGGGTGGCACTACAGGAAGATTTTCCACACTACAAGCTGAAACAGGGCGATATTGCGACAGTGATAGAGCATCACCTGGTAAAAGATGGGGAAGATGGCTACAGTTTAGAGGTGTTTAATTCTGTAGGAGAAACCATAGCAGTACTTATTGTTTCTGAGTCACAAATTCAACCGCTCCTGAATAATGAGATCTTGAATACCTGAGCATTAGATGAAGCTGTTTGCGAATTAATTAACTTCTCTGTATCGATTGCTCATAAGGTTAGACTTGATAAAAACAAGTTTTTTCTATTTCTGACAACTGATTGGCTGTAGGCTATGACACATAAAACTTCTTTTCAACAAGCAATCGATGCTGTAGAAGCACTGTCAATAGAAGATCAAGAAATGCTTTTGGATGTTTTGCATAAGCGATTGGCAAGTCATCGGCAGAAGGTCTTGGTGCAGGAAGTTTCTGAAGTTCGTCAAGAGTATGCTCAGGGAAATGTTCAGTTTGGAACGGTTACTGATTTCTTGGCGGAGTTGGACGATTGAGAGCAATTGGGTGGACGCCAAAATCTCTACGTGTTTTCAAGCGTTTGATTCAGCGAAATCCTCAGCTTCGCCCCTTGATCGAGCAAACGTTAAATCAGCTTGCTGAAGATCCATTTCATCTCAGTTGCAAACTCATAAGTTGACAGGAGATTTATCTGGTATTTGGTCTTGCTCAATCGACTATAAGCTTCGGATTTTGTTTGAGTTCGTGGAGAATCCTGAGGAAGAGGAAGAATTCATTTTATTGCTTAACCTTGGCTCCCATGATGAAGTCTATTGATGCCTAACTACCAAGCTCTAAAAAGTTCAAGGGGACACGGCAACCTCCTTTATTGAGTATTGAGTTTACTGAGAAAGTTCAACTAATCGGTCGTTCAGCTTTTTGATATTGAAGTGCTGCTCGACGTGAATGCGCCCGGCTTTGCCAAGGTCGGGCCAGATTTCGGGATGTTGAATCAGGTGGTCTAGTTTGGCAGCGAGTCCGTCAACATCTCTTTCGGGGACGAGGAAGCCGGATTTGCCGTTTTCAATCAGTTCAGGAATGCCGCTGTGTAGGCTGCTGATCACGGGTAGTCCTCTGGCCATGGCTTCCATGAGGGCAACGGGGATGCCTTCCTGGTTGCCATCGTGACTGGTGACACTGGGGGCAAGCAAGATGTGGGACTGGTCGAGCAGTTCAATCAGGTCTTGCTGCTGTTTCCAACCCAAGAGTTTGACGGTATCACCAACTTCTAATTCCTGAATCAGGTTTTCCAGGTTGGCTTTGAGCGGACCGTCGCCTGCAATGTTGTATTCGAGTCGGGGTTTGAGATGGGGGCGAGTGTTGACGAGTTGGGCGACAGCGCGAATGCCATATTCGACTCCTTTTTTTTCAACGAGGCGACAGATGGTGATGAGGCGAATGGGATCGCCCTCTTTCAGAATCCGGGGTGCGAAGGAAAATTTGTCGCAGTCGATGCCCATGTGATGCACCACGATTTTGCCTTCGTCGCAGCCTAGCTTAAGTAATTGCTGTTTCCAGTGTTCGCTGATCGGGAGGAATAGGTCTCCTGCCTGAAAAAGTGGGTCGTAGGCGCGATCGCCCTTCTCCTTCAAATAAGTCGTGATATCGGAGCCGTGAAAGGTCGTGATCAGTTTGCCTTGCAAGACTCCTAGTTCTCGCAACAAGGCTCCTTTCAAGCCTGATGGTCCAAAGTGACAGTGGATCGCATCGTAGGGTCCGCGTCCGAGCAGCGGTGCGGCGGTGTAAAACTGCCAGAGTGAGGCAGCGCGTCCACCATATTTGGCGACGTTAAGCAGGTTCAAAGTGGCTTTAGGATCTTTGGGAAAGTGAGTTGCAATCAACTTTAGTCCTTGAACCAGCCGCATCGGTAAGCTGGATGGCATCGGAATTGGGCTGTAGGTATGCGCCAGCAAACTATACTTTTCGACATCAGTTTGCATCACGGATGCAGCCCGACGCTGGGGCGTGTAGATGTCTACCTGGTGTCCCCGGTCGATTAGTCCGGTGATTTGGTTGAGGATGAAGGTTTCGGACATGACGGGAAATTGTCCGACGACGAACGCAAATTTCATCGGCTTACCGCTCATGGTTTACCTCCTAGATTGCCACTGCTCGGATTCCCCTGTTTGGATTGCCATTTCTCTAATGCTTGCTTGGCGATCGCCCCCGCTGCCAACGCCTGTTGCTGCTCCTTGATTACGCCCACTGCGAGAGTTTGACGAATCTCAGGAATTGCCTGGATAAACGCTTCTACGGACTGCGTAAACTCCTCTGGCTCAATCAGTTCGATGTCGTGAACCCATTTGCCTAGCTGCAATCGGTCGAACAATTCACGAGTTTTAAATTCGTAGGCGATCGGCAGCACGGGAGTTCCTGCGGCTAGAGCGAGAATTGCCATATGCATTCGGGTAGCAATGACAAAGTCGTAGGTTTTTAGCTGTTCTAGCAGAGCTTCGGGAGGGCGAAACTGATGGTCTACCTGGACGTGTTGCCGAATGGAGTCGGGCACCATTGCGGCAATTTCTTCACCGACCTTGGAATCGTCTGTCCAGTATTGAGGAATGCCCTGACAGGTTGAGAGGAAGGTGACTTCGGCTCCGTGCTGTTCAACCAAATATTCGGTTGCCTTGCTGAGCGATTCCTGATACTTTCGCATCCCAAATTTAGAATCAATGTGTTTGAAGTGCGACCACTGGCGAGATGAAATGGCAACTTTGAGGCAAGAGTTTTTGGGTACAGATTGAGGATTTTGAATTGCCTCCGGTTGGGCCAGAGCAAAGGCTGCGTCAGAGCTAACGTGGCTGTTCTGAGTATCAACCTTAATTTCTTCTAGATGTTTGAGGGAGGCGCGATCGCGCAGCAAAATCAAAGCTGCTTCGTTAAATATCTTTTGTAGCTCTGTCTGATAAACCGGATTGCTGAATGGACCTAGAGACTGGGTAAACAGCATCAGAGGTTTTTTGAGCAGCAAAGAAAATTGAAAGTCAAAGATACGTTTTTCCAGGGAATAGTTCTCGACCAGGTACGTCCCGCCTGTACTCACAATTAAGTCGGCAGAAGCATATTCCACTAAGGCTCTGAGTTCGTTGGGAGAGAGCAAGGCTTTGGTAATTTGCTTGAAGCCATGCGTCCAACACCAGGCAGCAAAGAGGACGTAGTTTTGGTTGATTTGCTGAAGGCGATCGCTCCACCCCCCCAGTTGGCGAAACTTGCGCCGATCCAGGTAAACCCAGCGTCTGAAGGTTAACTTCGGATAATATTTGCTGGAGACTTCTGGCTTGCTGTCATAAATCACGAATTCCACATCAGCGCCAAACGCCTGCTTGAGAATGGACATCAGCCCCATCAAAATGGCGGCATCTCCGGTATTCAACATGACGACGTTGGTGATGAGAATTTTCATCGAAGGCTCCTGATGGATTGAGCAGAATTCTCCAAAACTAAATCGGTTTATTCTTCTTGAAAAGCAGCGGAATTAACAAATCTCGAAAATCTCGAACGGCAGCACGTCCAGCAGGCATTGCCAGCAAAATTGATCCGGTAGTGATAACGGTGATGGCTGCTGCAAGGATTAACCCCAACAGAGGACTGGGCACTTCCACCCAGTAACGCAGAGCGCCAATTCCCAATAACGCTCCCAACGCGGAGAAGGCGAAGGGGGCAAGGGTGCGGTAAAGGTCACCCGTGCGAACGAAGCCTTCTTGACCGACAAACCAGAATAGCAGCGGCGTGCGAATCAACAAACCGCTAATCGAGTAGGAGGCGGCTACGCCCATTGCACCCCAGGGCAGCCCAGCGGCGATCGCAATAATCGACAACGTGCTGCCCACCATACCCCACTGCAACTGTTTGCGAGTGCGATCTTGAGTGACAAACAGCCATCCGGTTGTGTTGGAAACAGGCTGCGTCCAGGCAACGATGCCCAACAGTGCAAACAGTTTACCTGCTTCGACCCACTGCGGACCCAACACCACAGTCATCAGCCAGTCAGCGGTGCCAATCATATAGACAATTAGCGGCATGGTGAGAATGCAGACGGCTCCCAGGATCTTCAGGTAGGCCTGGCGGTAGCGCTCGGGGGTGCTGGCTAGACGGCTCAAGGCGGGAACTGCAACACGGGTGAGGGGAGCGTTGATCTGATAGAGCGGCATTAGCAAGAGTTGGTATGCCTTGGTGTAGAGTCCAAGCTGTTGCGCTCCCCAAAAGCGACCAATCAAAACATTGTCAGCGTTGCGGGCAAAGTAGTTGATCACATTGAAGCCGGTCAGGTTTGCGCCAAAGGCGAGCATGGAGCGAACGCCTGCTTTGCGGGAAGGCAGGCTGGGTCGCCAACCACAAACAGCCCAACTCATGATCGTGTTGGTAAACCCCATTGCCAACTGCATGAATACCAGTGCCCATAAGCCATATCCCATCAGGGCGGCAACTACGCCGACGAGAACGCCGACCGCCATGTCTGCAATGTCAATGATCGCCAGGACGGTGAACTGCATCTGACGATTGAGCAATGCCTGATGCTGTACGGCTAGCCCACCGAAGAAGTAGCCGATCGCCAACACCAGCGTAATCCCCATCAGTCGCGGCTCACCATAGAACCAGGCGATCGCCGGAGCAATAGCAGCCGTGACAAACGCCAGCAGCAAGCTCACGCCCACATTCACCCAAAACAGCGTACTCACCTGCGCCTGGTTGATCGTTTCCCGCTGCACGGTTGCCTTCGATAAACCCAGGTCTTTGAACAGGCTAATGAAGCCCGTCACAGCGGCAACCATGCCAAACAGTCCATAGTCTTCGGGAGTCAGCAACCGCGCCAGCACTACCGTTGAGCCAGTTTGCAAAACAAACTTGCAGGCTTGCGACACCATCGTGATCGCGCCGCCCCGCACCGATCGCCCCTTGATGTTGGCTTTCAGGTGTTCGGTTTCAAAGTACTGATTTGGATTCTGTTCAGGAGTTTTAGCCGCATCTTTTCGCATCAGCCTGCTAGCACCTCCTGAAAGAGAGTTTTCCACTCTGCCAGGTAGCGTTCGTTGCTGCCCTGGACTGCATTGCGACCGTTACGTCCCCAGGTTTCAAGCTGTTCCGCAGGAAGGGAAACGAGGTGGGCGATCGCCTCTGCCAGTTTGGTGGGATCATCCGGCGGCACTAATAGTCCACAGTTCTGCACCTGTTCGGTTAAGCCGTCTACGTCTGAGGCGATTACAGGTCTGCCTGCGGCTTTTGCCTCCAGGCAAACGTTACCCCACGCCTCCCAGCGAGAGGGGATCACGACTGCATCACAGGTTTGCAGGAAGTAAGGGACATCGTCTACTCGTCCAACAAATTCCACGTTGGGTAGCCCTGCTGCCAGTTGGCGTAATTCGGCTTCGAGCAGTCCTTCTCCAGCAAGCTTAAGCTGGACGGGAAGATCGGAAGTTTGCTGAAGCGCTTTGATCAGAACGTCGAATCCTTTGTGTTCGCAGAAGCGACCGTAGGCAGCTAAAACCAGAGATTTTCCAACGGGTTTGGGTGCAACTTCAAAGAAGCGCTGGAGCGGCGGACATTGGGTAATGACTTTCAGCTTTTCGGCAGCAACTAGCCGATTTTTCAGCATCCAGTTCCCCTGTGCCTGAGAGATAGCAGCGACCTGGTCAGCCAATCCATAAAAGATTTTGAGCATGGTATGAAAGCGGGCGATCGCCTTCACGTTATAGGTTTCGTAGCCTTGAGAATAGCCATGTTCATGGATCAGCACTTTGGCGTGAGGGTTAAGCCATTTCATCAAGATCAAGTGGGGCAACACCTTAAGCCGCAGCGGGTGATGGCAGACGATCAAATCGGGCTGCGATCGCCAGTTTTCCCTTAGTGTTGGATCGGAAGCGATCGAGGAAACGGTGAAGTCAAACAGTTCTGCCAGCTCAGAGTTAACTAAGCCGCCCAAGGTAGACTTCACGCCACCCATTTTTTTGTCGCCGACGATGTGCAGAATTTTCGGATTTGTCCGATCGATCGCTACGGGTTTCGTAGGTGTGACGGGCAGTGCCATCGGTTTACCCTCCTGACAGTTGCTGCATAGGAATGTTTTGAGAGGTGTCTTGACTTGGAGGTGCCTGGAGCCGCAGTCCTTCCCGAATTCCCCGGTAGCGCTCCCACGGTACTAATAAATCTAGCCTCGCTTCCCAAATGCCCTCCCAGAGGACGCGCCCCGGCTCCTGCAAGAGGCGATCGCGCTGCTTCAGGCTGTGTTTAATCACAGTAGGGATGAAATTGGGAAGGGCGATCGCCGCCTTAAATAGCTCCTTGCGTCCAGTCGGCACGTGCAAATTCCAGCGGCGGTGCAGGTCGATTAGCGTGCGAGCCTTATAGTGCTGGGTGCGGCAAAATGCTTTCAGGTCAGCCCGGTAGCGGTGCCAGACCAGTCCGCCTTCCGTCAAGAAGTGAATTCGGTAAGGTGTTTGGGTCTGCATTCGCCAGTTCAAGTCAGTCTCTTCACCGCCTGTACATTCCAAGAATGTCCCGACTTGGGCAAACACGTCTGCCCGATACATCACATTGGCGGTTACAGCGGTAGGCAAAAACACATGGACTGCCCGATGTCCCGGACAGTTGAGCCGCAGTGCCTCATAGCGTTCCACTGGATGAGTCAGCGTGTGCGGTTTGAGCGTGCCTGCAACTGCGCCAATCGTGGCATTGGTGAAGCCAGCCAACAAGTCCTTGAGCCAGTTGGAATCGACGACACAATCAGCATCAGTGAAAGCCAAAAACTCTCCCTTCGCCTGTCGAATTCCGGCATTGCGGGCAGTTCCGGCACCGGGACTCGGTTCAAATAGGGCAGTGAAGGAAGCAGCAGACGGGAATTCAGCCAAGATCTCGGCGGTGCGATCGCTGGAGTTGTTGTTCACGATCAAAATTTCCAAACGGTCTGATGGATATTCCAACCGGGAAAGTGACTGGAGTAAAAGCGGCAGCAAAACTTCACCGTTGTAGACCGGAACAATCACCGAAATCATCGGCATTTGGGTAGAAATTTCTGCCTGGGACTGCACAGGATGGGGAGATGGGTCGGGTGGCATTGTCATTATAGGAACCTACGTTGTCTCAACCTGTCGTCTCAATCTATCGATAGGAAAGTTTCAGAAGTAGGTTGGATAAAGCAAAGCGAAACCCAACATCTGTCTGGATTTTGTTGGGTTCCGCATTCGCTCCACCCAACCTACGGGACTGCTACACGGGGTCAAGAATGATCTTTCTGTAATTGGGAATGATTCAGCAGTGGTCAGGAACGATTCAGCGATGGTCGGGAATGATTCGGTAATAGTCGGGAGCAATTCAGCAATGGTCGTTGGTTATTTTTCCTCGTTGTAAGGGCGCACTGCGGTGCGCCCCTACGCAAATCCGCAACATCTTTAGATTCAAGTGGTGTCAAAAGATGAGGTTGTGTTGATGAACTTGCAATCGGCTTTCATCTCCTAACTCTTTCCTGATTAGGGCTGCTGGACAGGGCATGGGTGTTTTGCTCAAGCCGGGGCTGGACAAGAGCTAGGGAGGTCGTTTTAGGGCTGTGACAGGTTTGCTTGTGTGGCGTTAGTCGTCAGCGCTTGAGCGTAGCGGTTGTAGGCAGAATAGGCAGGCAAGGTTTTGACCCTGCCGGAGTCTTCATCTGCTTCAATCAAGCCGTAGCTCATGGGGTGCAGTCCTTCACCTTGAATGCTGCGATACCAGAAGACTTTCTCCGCCCGTTGTGACAAACGGGGCATGACATTAGTGAGAAATTCTGCTTTGAGCCGTTCGCCACCATCATCCGTAGAGCGTCCCAACTCGGTAATCCAGAGCGGTTTGTTGACGCGACGTAGGAAGCGATCGACGACTTCGATCACTTCGTCAGAGCGAACGCGGTAGGGGTGAATGTTGACGCGATCGCAATGCTGCTCTAGCCCGCTATCGAGCAACGCCTGCCAATATTCTTCAGTGGACGCGCCGCTGGGGCCAGCCGCGATCACCGGGGCTGACTGACGCAATACCTGATTGGCACTCGACAGCAGTTGCACATAGCTAGCGGGAGTTCCCTGGTGATATTTGTCCAGGTTTGGCTCGTTGCCAATTTCCCAGGCATCGACCAGCCCTGCCATGTTGCTTCTTAGCCAGTTGCAGTAGCGCACCCAGTCGGGGGCATTGGGTACGGCACTCAGTTCGCCATTTCCAGCAAAGGCTGGCGTTCCCCAAACGACAAACAGGATTTTGAAGCCCATGTTTTTGGCTAGCTGCAAAGACTCCAGCGTCAGTTCGCTGTCATATCGACCGCGCACAGATTCTAGCGTCGCCCAGTTGTACCACACCCGCAGCCAGCGGATTCCAGCGGACTGGTAAAGCGGCAGCAGTTTGTCGCGCCAGTTTGTCCAGTTGAGTTCTGTACCCACATTCAGACCGAGAAACTCTGCTGTTGGGGAAAGGGATTGAACAGTTTGCGCCAAGGATTTTTGCACGAGCGGCTGACTGCTACGGCACTGAGCCGACAGTCCAGCGATCGCTCCACCTAAAAGTCCCAGGGCTACTCTGCGTTTAATCATTTAGAGTTCTCCGGTTGGTAGATTACAAAGGGATTAGGGACTGGGGGCTAGAGGGGGAAGGGGCTGGGGGCTAGGGGCTAGGGAGTGTAGAAATTTCAATGTAAGGGGCTGGAAATTGGGGGCTAGGGAAGTGTTAGGACTAGAGCTATCTCGGCATAGAGTTAGGGATTAACAGAGTAACCCTAGCCCTTTCCCCCCCACCAACGCCCAAAGCTCTCCCAAGGAGTCAGCGGCTCAGCCAGGGTAGCGGCTGACCAGGGTACCTGCTGCACTTGTCGATCTGCCCAGTTCCAAGCGCAGCCGAGCCAGGCGGCGAAGACAAAGACGGTGACGCTGGCGGCGGCTAGTTCCCCGGTCAGCATGGCGAGGGATAAGCCAGCCCAGGCTCCGAGGGTGGGGGAAAGGCTAGGCTGCTGACGCACCAGGCGATAGATAGAAAAGCTGATGGCAATCCAGGCGACGGCTAGGACAAAGCAGCCAATCAGTCCGGTTTGGTAAAGCGTGGAATAAAGCTGAGAGTGCGACCCCAGCGGTACATCTAGCACTTGGGAGCGTCCCTGTGCGCCAAAGCCGATCCAGGGCGAGTTAGTGAATGCTTGAAAGGTTTCCTCATAGAGGGCTAATCGTCCCGAGGTGGAGTCGCTGCGGTAGTTAAAGAAGTAGTCGTACAGCTTACTGATAATGATGGGCGAGGCAATTCCCAGAACGGGAGCACACCACAGTAAGGCTCGTCTGCCTTCGCGACTGCCTAGCCAGATAGCGATGAATGCGGCAAGAACGATGCCCACCTGGGCGGCGCGTCCGGCAGCTAGCAGAATGGTGATGAGTCCTCCCGCAATGCTGAGCCAGCGGAGCAGGCGATCGCGTTCCACTAAAGACCCCATGCAGACAAAGATGCTCATCGTACCCGCCAACGGTGCCCAGTAATAGAAAGATCGCAGTCGCGTTACGGGTTCAGCGTCCCATTCTAGTTGCTCGTAGTTATAGAGCCGTGCTTCAAAAAAGATATCAGCAGGCATAGACGGTACAAGCGTGATCAGTAAGCTTTGGGTTTCAGGAATGCTGCCTGTCAGCTGCTTGTAAATCTCGCCAAACACAACCGCTGCAAGCTGACAAACACCGACGATGCAGATCGCTCGGACGATGACGCGATAGCGTACATTCAGCTGCCGCATCGCATACCAGACTGCTACCGTCAGCAGCCACACACCCAGGATTGAGCCCGTTGCGGTGACGCTGCGTCCTAATTCTGCACCGCCCGTCCACAGGTTGAGGACGATCGCCACCAGCCAAACGCCCGCATACAGGCACCACATCTGCCAGCCAAATGGCAAGGTAACACGACTAGGACGCTGAAGACTGCGATAAAGCAAATACCAGCCGACTGTAGGGTAGACAAATACCTGAATTCCTAAAATCCACCACAGCGGCACCAGGGCGATCGTCCAGAAGACCATCTTTTCGGCGAAGAGGTCAGTGTGCGATCGCTCTACCCTGGCTTGCGGTATCCAAACCGGCGAAGCAACAGAGCTCAGCAGCGCTTTAGAGGGTAAATCTTCTGGGCTAAGCCTCATCGTGCCTCCCTCAAACTTCGCTGCCAACCAAATAGCGGCTGGAGTCGGACATGGCGGTAGGCAAGGGTTCTTCTACCCCAATCACCACTTGACCCAACAGGCGAGTACTCCAGGTTTGCAGGGTTTCCGCTGCGGCTTCTACGCCTTGACGACCTAGCAGATCGGGGTAAACCACCCACAGTACGCCATCTGAAAGGGAGGCAAGCAATGCGGCATCGGCATTTTGGCAAGCAGGCGGACAGTCTAAAATCACCAGGTCATAGCGCTCCCGTGCCTGATCCAGCAGCACCAGCCAATCTCGATAGTTGGTCGTCAGGCTGGCAGTAACTTGAGGCAGCACATCAAACCCAGGCAGCACCTTTTGCACCGTGCTTTGCCAAGAAGGAGAGCCGTTTGTGTCATTGGACCTAGCAGCTAGCAATGGAGCGTAAGCAGGACTGGGACGACGATGGGCATCAATCAGCAAGACTCGCTGACCCGACTTTGCCTCGACCAGCGCCAGGTTATGCGCCACCGACGATCGCCCTTCCTGCGGTGCCCAGCTACAGATGGCGATCGCCCGTACCTGCTGCGGCAGCATTCGCATGTGAGCTTGCAACAAGCGATAGCTATGTGAGAGTGGCTGGTGGTCTAGCGATTCCTCATGGTTCAATCTGCCATTGCCACGTCGAGGAATGGTTGCCAAAATCGGTAGCGGCAAAATTTGCTTCAGATCCCGGGTTTCCTCTAGGGAATCGCTGCGCGATCGCAACAGCCAAACCAGCGCCAGGGCGATCGCCGTACTCACGACTACCACCAGCGCTAACAGCAGTTTGTCATTGGGGGCGATCGGGTTATTGTTCACGGCAGCAGGCTCGACCACCCGTACATTGCTGACTTCTTGCTGTTCGGCAATTCGGGTTGCGGTGTATTGCTGCTCAAAGGTGCGATATTCCTGTTCCGCCAATTCTGCATCAAGCTGAAGCTGCGACTGCTGTTTAATCAGCTCCGGCAACTGGCGAGAACGCGCCTGAAGCTGGTTATATTGCTGAGTTAGTTGAGCCAATCGTGCCGCCTGAGCCGATCGCTCCGCCTGAAGCGTAAACCACTGCTCGACCAAGCGTTGGCGAATCGGGTCAACGGGCTGCTGAGGCGTCTGTTGTCCTAATAACTGTTCTGACCGCTGATTCATCAAGGCTTGAATGCGATCGCGTCTTTCCCTGGCGCTGACCACATAGGGGTCATTCTCGGTGAACCGATTCTCATAGTCAGCCAGTTGCCCCTGCGCCTCAACCAACTGCGATTGCAATTCCTGGTAAGCCGGATCTTGGCTCACCCCGGCTGCATTCAGCGTCGTCAACGGATCGCCCGAAAGCTGAGTTCTCATTTGGGCAATTCTTTGCTCCGTTGCAGAAAGCTCTGCCCGTGCTGCGGCGACCTGACTGGCAAATTCGCTGAGCGATTCTGTGATCGCATCCGTCTCAACCGTTGTGCCAAGGAATCCGCTACTGGTTTGAAAATTCTCCAGGCGATCGCGGGCTTGGGCTAGCTCACCTTGTAAGCTGTCTAGCTGACTTTGGATAAACTGGCGGGCTTGAGAGCCTTGTTCCCGGTTGGCGCTGAGGTTCTGCTCCATGTAAACCTCAACCACAGCTTTCACCACGTCGGCAGCGAGTTCCGGCGAGTCTGACTGGTAAGACACCTCGACCAGGTCAGTTCCCTCCACTCCTTTTACCTGGAGATTGCCATAGGGCGCATCCGAGGAACTCAAGTTCAACCGTTCTAAAGCCAGGTCGTACACCGGGCGAGACTTTAGCAGCGCCACCTGGTTGTTGACTGGACTGACGCGATCGCCCACGGCATCTAGTTCGCCTACCACCGTAGGCTGCTCTCCTGGACTAATTAACCGGGTACTCGTCGCCGGAGCCTGAATGAGCAGCGTAGACTTTGACTCATAAACTCGTTCAGGCAGGCGCGTTAGCACGGTTCCCACTCCCAAGAGCAGTGTCAGCGTGAGCAGAAATGGCACGCGCTCCTTGTTAATCGCTTGCAGCACCCGAACTGGGATAGATGGACGCTGAGAAAAAGACCAATCTGTCATCACGGCAACCTATTCCACCTCTCGGAGTAGAAGGACTGAGCAGTATCAAATCATTGAACTTGAGTTTTTACATCCTGCTATAGGCATTTATTCCTGTTTTTTAGGTTGGAATACTCAAAACCAACGATCAATAACATTTCCTAAATCCTTGCCTGCCCTCCTGATCGCATTTGAAACCAGCGTGATGTAAGCTGATGTCCCAGCTGTAGGAATTGGTTGAATACAGGTTGAGGCGTGACAGACTGAACGGCGATCGCCGCAAAAGTAATCGGTGCGCGGGGATCATGCCACAGGACTTTAGGCGAAGCTTTCAATGATTCTTGGGCGTGTTGCCTTGCGGCGGAGTAGTTTCCAGCAACAAAAGCAGCACGAGCCATCCAGCGATGGGTAAAGGCGATCGCTTGGGGTCTTAACCGCTCAACGCTATCGGGCGCATAAACGGCAATCTGCTGCAAAAACGTCTCCAGCCCTTGCAGCATTCGCTCGGTGTCCGCCGTGAAGCTGCCCGGATGCGTTCGATATTCGGTTAGCGTTTGCGGAACGAGATGAAACCGATGTCCATAAAAACTCAGGCGGACCCAAAGTTCTTGGTCAACCATCCGGCGCAGGCTGGGGTCAAATCCATTGGCTTGCTCTAGCACATACCGTCGCACCACGGCTGTACTGCCATTGCCTAGATAATTTTTGAGCAGCAGTGCTTCGTGGGTCAGGTTGATCTGGGCTTGGCTCATGTGAAGTCCCGTGCGATCGCCCTTTACGTCAATAAACGCTGCCCAGTCATAACTCACTGATGCATTAGGGTCACTATCCATCGCCTGACGGTGAGCCGCCAATTTTTCAGGACACCAGCGATCGTCTGCATCCAGAAATGCCACCAGTTCACCTTTTGCCGCTGCGATGCCGCTGTTGCGGGCAGCCGCCAACCCTCCGTTGATTCGACTAACCAGAACAATCCGCCGATCGCGCTGGGCAAATTCTGCCGCAATCTCAAGCGTATTGTCCGTAGAGCCATCGTTGACCACGATCGCCTCAAAGTCTGGGTCGGTCTGCGCCAACACCGAGTTGAGACAATCTGCCAAAAACGGACTGGCGTTGTACGCCGGGATCACGACGCTAAACTTGGGAAGGCGATCGCTGGACGCTTCAGATGAATTAGGCATTGCAGTGATCCAGATACTTCTGCTGAAGAGACGGTGAAATCTCAATAAAGTTTCATGAAGAAAGAACTAGGGGCTGGGGGTTGGGCTGGAGATCTTTCCCAATCCCCAACCTCTAACCCCCAATCCCCGACTTCTAGACGCTAACCGCTGATAAAGCGCTTCGTACTGCTGCCAGGTGCGATCAAAGGTCCACTGGCTCCAGTAATCGGCTTGAGCTTGCTTGCCGAGGCGCGATCGCAATTCCTCATCCGTTAGCAAATGCTCTAGTGCATTAGCCAAAGCTTTTGGATCACGCGCTTGGCACAGCCAGCCATTTTCACCCTGATGCAGTAATTCTTGATTGCCGTCAATATCTGTTGCGAGACAGGGTAAACCTGCTGCCATTGCTTCCATTAGCGCTAGAGGCAAACCTTCATACAGAGACGGCAGCACGAAGGCATCGGCAAGAGAGAGCCATTCTGAAACCTCTGAAGTTTGCCCCAAAAATACAATGTCCTGGGAAACGCCTTGCTGTTTTGCCTGGAGTTGCAGAGTTTCTCTGAGTTCACCGTCCCCTGCCCAGACAAAGCACCAAGATTCACGCAGGGAGTGTGGAAGCTGGGCAATCGCCTCCAACAGATGAGCATGACCCTTCTGCTCTGAAAGCCGAGCCACCGTTAAGCAAATTTGACGCGATCGCAATGATGCGGGTAATTGCTGACGCAGTGCTTCAGCGCGTTCTAGGTTGGGTGAACGGAAATAGACACCATTGGGGATCAGTGCCCGTCGCTCCGGCGGCAGACGAAAAAACTCCGCATGGTGTCGGTCCATTGCTTTAGAACAACCCACTACACAATCAGCAAAGCGGGTGAGGCGACGGCGAGTGCGATAGGCAATGTGGTTGGTCTGCACAGAAGCAGGCACCTGGGGGATCAACCGCAACAACAGGGAACAGTAGCGATCGTGCACATGCACAATGTCGTAATTCTCGCGCTGTAGTCGCTGCCAGAGCCGCCAACCGTCTAGAAGTTTGTTGCCTGTAAAGAAACGCTCAGCGGCGATCGCCTCCGACACATCAGCATCTTTGGCTAAAACCGTCACCTCATGTTCACTACAGCGGGCAGCAGTTGCTAAGTCCGCGACAACCTGAAGCGAGCCGCCACCCGTTTGATACTGATAAATTGCCTGGAGAATTTTCATCTCATGTGTATGAAAGTCATTGCTGAGACTGAATCACCAGAACCTCTGCCGGACGTACCTGCACCTTTGCCAAAGCAATCTGCATCAGGAAAGCAGGATTGCCCAGCAAATAGCGCGTCGCTAACCGTTTGGGCTCGTGCCACAACCGATAAAGCCACTCCAGTCCAGCATTAGAGAGATAAGTAGGACAGGTTGAAACGATCCCTGCCAGCCGATCAATTGCTGCACCACCCGCCAAAATCGCATTGGTCGAAAGCCGATGACGGTTTTGCCGAATCCAGTTTTCCTGGCGTGGCATTCCCATTCCCACTAACAAAACGTTGGGCTTGACTCGATTGATCTGCTCAACCACTAAATCATTCTCAACAGGGTCATTCATGTCGAAATAGCCGTCGTGACCGCTCAGCCGAATGTTGGGGTACTGAGTCCGCACATTCTCCAATGCTTTCTGCAAATGCTCACACTCAGAACCCAGCAGAAAAAGAGACAGCCCATGCTGGTCACAATGCTGTAAAAGCTTCGGCAATAGCTGAGTGTAGGAGACACGATACTGAATCGGTAGCTCCGTTCCCATAATCCGGATTGCCTTTAAAATCCCCGTGCCATCACAATGCACGATGTCTGCACTTTGCAAGAAATTGTAGAACCAGGGTAGCTGCATGGATAGATTGAACCCATGCACATTGGAGTGCGCCACCGTAATTTTTCTCTGCTCAACACAGGCGCTATGAATAGCTCCAACGATTGCTGTCGCTGTCATACAGGTAATTCGACGACCTAGTAGATGTACATCCAGGTTTGGTAACGCCTCTGCGTCAGTCACATCTGGCAGCGCTACGACAGTAGGGTGAACGTGTGAAATAGCCATATGAAAAAAGTTCACTCGTTAAAGGGTGAGCAGTCAGGGGTGTGCAATTGTGACGAATCTTCAGGTGATTGACTTAGGGTTAGAAGTCACTAGCTATCCTTCCAATCAAGGCTGAAGAATACTGGCGATAATTGCCCTAAATCCGACCGCCATTTCAGTTCTCAAACTGAATTTTGACTTTGCAACTCCTTGGCGCTGTATCTACTGAACTCCCTAACTGAAACAACGCTAAATCGGGGGCTGAGTTCTGACCTAAAACCAAACAAGGTCTAACAGTCAGTCAAAGTCAAGGCGTTATACGTGTATAACATCGGTTGTATCCATGTGTAAAGATAGTGTCAAGACCAGCGTTTAACAATGGGCTATGAGTGGGCTACAAAACCTACTAAAGCAGGCTATTTCCAAGTGACGTTCACGTAACGTTAAGTTAACAACCGCACTGTAACAAGCGGAAAAAAGCACAACATCTTACCCTAGGCTGAATCTCAGGGAAGGCAAAAATTGCAGAAATTAGGATCAAACTCTTTTCAGCACAAGGTTTTATCCGGCTCAAGTATAAATTTTTGATGAAGCTAAGTTATACGAGGGGCGCTACAGGCGAGAGTTTGAAGGGAGTTAAGCTGGTCTGGTTCACTTAACATGCTGTTTCTTGGTCTAACTGCTGTTCTCGCTTTTTATGTCGCCTGGAACCTGGGTGCTAACGATGTTGCCAACTCGATGGGAACGTCTGTTGGTTCAAAGGCAGTAACCCTGCGGCAGGCATTGGCGATCGCCGGAATTCTCGAATTCACCGGCGCAGTTCTATTTGGCAGAAATGTTTCAAACACAATTGCTACGGGAGTTGTTGATCCCGCTACGTTTGCTGCTGATCCCCATGTGCTGCTACTGGGAATGACCTCAACGTTAATTGCCTGTGGCATCTGGCTACAAGTCGCAACAACGTTTGGGCTACCCGTTGCTTCTTCTCACGCCGTTGTAGGAGCGATCGCCGGATTTGGTTGGCTAGCAGCAGGCACTCAAGCCGTAGATTGGGGCTCACTGGGTATCATTTCCGTTACCTGGATATTGACCCCAGCAATTAGTGGCTCGGTCAGCGCACTGTTTTACACCCTGATTTACCGCTGGATTCTGGCGCAATCCAACCCAGTCCAGCAGCTTTATGAATGGATTCCCTGGCTCAGTGCTGCTCTAGTCAGCGTTTTTAGCGCGATCGCTCTCCCACCCATTTTTCGTCTACCGCAATTTCAAGCATTACCACTTCCGTCCCATGATCTGCCGCTAATGGTTGGAGCGATCGCCACCGCCAGCCTCACCCTCATCACCTGGAACCAACTCAAAACCCACACCCAATCCGCACCCCCTCCCCCCCAATCCCCGATCCTCACTCCCCACTCCCCATTCCCTAACCCAGTTGAAACCCAACTTGCTCGCTTCCAATTTCTCAGCGCTTGCTTCGTTGCTTTTGCTCACGGCTCTAACGATGTAGGGAATGCTGTCGCACCCCTAGCGGCGATCGTTTACATTCACCGCACAGGCAGCATTCCTCTTAGCGATTTCAGCGTTCCGACCTGGATTTTGGTACTGGGCGGCATTGGGATCACGGCTGGATTGGCAGTATTCGGCAAGAACGTGATCAAAACTATTGGAGAAGGCATCATTCCGCTTCAGCCCAGTGCTGGCTTTTGTGCAGAATTATCGACTGCAACCACTGTTTTACTTGCATCTCGACTGGGTTTGCCGATTTCTACTTCCCATGCTCTAGTGGGTGCGGTCGTGGGGATTGGACTGGTACAACGAGGGCGATCGCCGGACTCCTCTATTCAATTTGGCACCCTGCGCCAGATTGCCTTAGCCTGGCTTGTTACAATTCCTGCTGCCGCCGGGCTATCAATCGCTATTTTTACGGTCCTTCAGAAATTGAACCTGTGAGATTTCAAAGCTAATATTGTTCAGTTGAGGAACTGTCACAGAAAGAACAAGGTTATAAAAATTACAACGCTAGGATACAGATATTGAAGCCCCATTGGAGGGTTGAACACATGAAACTACTAATGAAAGCTCTGGTTATCCCTGCCGCTCTACTAGCAACCCTCACCGCTGCAACCGTTGCTCGTGCAGATGTACAAACTCCGATCTCCTCTGGTCAAGCGGTTAGCCAAGGCTCATCAGGCGGTTCGCAATCCAGCCAGTGTGGTTTTATTGCTAGCACACCCAACGAGGTTGTGAGAGTGACCGGGGAAAATGCCTCCCTGCGGTTTACCTTGCAAAGTGAAGGACAGCCAACCCTACTAATCCAGGGTCCGGGTGGACGCAATCAGTGCGTCTTGGCGGATAGCTATTCTGGTGGCAATATCGAAGTTCCTGGCGTGTGGGAACAGGGAACTTACTCCGTGTTTGTGGGCGATCGCACTCAGTCCAGCCATCCATACACGCTCACGATCGTGCAAGAGAACTAGAAAGGAACAGGTTGAAGAAAGGGAGACGGGGCAAAGCCCCATCTCCCTTTCTTCGTTTAAATAATCAGTCCTGTGTGTAGGTTAAGCAACAGCGCCAGTTACTTCAGTTGAGATAAAGTCGTTTTGCTAAGCTGCTCGGTCAACCTTTCCACCTTCTGCTGAAGCTCATTCATCTGTTGCTGAAGTCCTTCTACCCGGTTGGACTCTGATGCAGAAGGCAAATCAAAGAAATGTCGGAGCGCCTGAACGACAACTGCCGTTTTGTCTTTTCCAGTTGTCTTAGCTTCAGATTCGATCGCCTGTACGACATCGTCTGGCAGTCTAAATGCTACTAACTTACTAGCCATTTTTACTTAAATTTATTGTTCAAACTTTAAAACCGTTTACTCTGCTCAGCTTGTAGACTCCTACAGCGCCAGACGATAGATTACCCTACCTAAAACGTATCAGCCCAAAGCGGGCTAAGCCAGCTTTGTATAAAGACTTCACGGAATCTACAACCTAATCCGAATGGGCTTGTAAATTTGTTAAGAACAAACCCACGCGCTTACCTTTAGATATAAAGAGCTTAAGCCCCTTGTTAAGGCAGGAATTATCTGTTTCGTGCTTTGTCTATATAAGCCCTGAAGGAAATAAATGTTACACTCTTCTTCCTCCCGCAGGCTCTCTCTTCCCTTCTTAATTTCTGACTCAGGAACATCGGGGCAAGTTATTAAGTCAAGCCCTTGAACCCTTTAACAGGCTTCAGGAGTTTGCACTACCCGTGATCTCAGCATCAGGAGAACCCGTGATTGAGTTAGGCATATTCCAGACTGAGTGCCAGATTTTGGAGCAGCTATTGTTGCGTCTCCGGTCAGCCGAAGCTGCCAAACAAGCTCTGGCAAAACTTGTGTGTGTGGCTCACCAGACTTCTTTAAAACGTCCAGATCAAAATTCTTTAGACCACGACAAGTCAACCTTAGAAAGCATTTGCGTAGTAGACCTAGATACTAAGCAGGTTCTGCAAGCTAATTTAGCTTTTCAGCGGTGGTTGGGATATGACCAGATTGAGGGATTAACCTTAAACTTGTACGACATAGTGGAGGGCGATCGCCACCAAATCGATCGGCAGATTCATCATCTGCTGCTAGAACAGCACTGCCTCATCACAGAACAACCGTGTCGTCACAAAGATGGATTTTGGATAGAAGCTGAAGTTAGACTGAGCCTAATTTCATTTAAAGGTGTGTTGGCACTCTGTGTTGTAGCGCGTGATGTTACTGAGCGCAGACAAATAGAGGCAACGTTGCAGGAAAGTGAAGCAAAATTTCGGGCAGTAGCCGAGACAGCTACATCTGCCATTTTTATCTATCAAGACGAACAGTTCTGCTATGTCAACCCAGCCACAGAGCAGTTGACGGGCTACACCCAAACAGAACTTCACACCATGAAACTTTGGGATCTGGTTGATCCTGATCTGCTTGCTTATACTAATAGGCTAGAAATTCAGCTTGGTAAACCTATATTTCTTCGCCATGAGCTAGAAATGATTACGAAAGCAGGTGAGATCCATTGCTTGGAGATAATAGCAACCTGGGCTGAATTCAACGGTCGCCCTGCTTTAATTGGTACCGCGTTCGATTTGGAAAATACCTTTCAACTAACCCTTTAAATCCTGAGAATTAGGAAAGCATCCGCTAATCACCTCCTTGATTCTTATATCTATCCCTCTGTTTAATCATCTCGAGATTCTGTTTCTTCCTCATACAAAAACTGGATATCAGAACGTAAAGCACTCCGAAACGCGCCTTTAGCTTTCCAGATTTTCTCTAACTGCTCTTTTGAATACTGCCCCTCCATCTCAGGTTTTTCTCTCAAAACTCTACGTAAAGTGTAAAGGGTATCCACTGCACTGCGTGACAACAACAAAAATGCTTTGGTACTGTGCCATTCATCGAGTTTTTTAGCAATATCTTTGAAATAAGTTTCAGATAAGTGTGCTTGTTGAGCAGCCATTTGTGATTTTCGCAACCCATCCGTGATGGCGATCGCTTCTGGATACATTTCGAGTCTTAAATCATATAGCTTAGAAGTCATACTTCTTTGCAGCTCTCGCTCAAACTTTTCCCGCTCTGACCTTAAAGTATTTTTGTTAGTCACAAAGGAAATGAGCGCGATGATAAGAGACACAATTGCAGCAATTACAGCACTCAAAACTCCTGTAAATAGTTCCATAAAAACTTCCCGAAGCTCCAGCACAAACCTTTAGAAAGTGTACTTTTATAGCGTCAACCATTTCAATTACTCCTTTTTCACTTGTATAAACCACAAATCTCTGTAGGGCGGTTCGCGAACCGCCCCTACGCTATGGCTTACCCATCTGAAGATAGCTGTAATCTTTAACTAGTAAGGGAGTAAATAAAAAGGGAAGGACTAGTCCTTCCCCTTTTCCACTCAACCTTTGATTCAACCTTGGTGTTTCCAATACCGCTCGCCTTTAGGGTCCTTCAGGATCACCATAGCCAATTACGGCAATTTTGTGGCGATAGACCAGTTCACCTCCATACCATCCGCTGATGCCTAACAACGCTGCAACAATTAGCGACAGGATTAACCCAGCCGGTAGAACTGCCCCAGTTACATTGTTCCAGCGCAGCACTAGGTTAATGATGGTCAGCACCAACACGGCCACATTCGCGACCATGTGCGCCCAACCTGCACTATGCTTACGAACTCGTCCAATTCTCAAGAAATCTAACATCCCGGTTATGGCTGCAGCGATTCCAGTTACTAGACCCGCAGCAATTAGCCAGAAAGAAGCTCTTGCCCAAAAGTCATCACCCACCAACCAATACACAGCATCCGTCGCAAACGCACCGACTAGAAATGCGATTGGAAGAGTCACAATTACAGGATGAATAGGGTGTCCGGCGATCGCCACGGTGCTAGGCACACCGCTATCACGATATTCTCTCTCATCGCTCTCAATAATTGGCGGAATGTTAGGCGTTTGAGTCATGCTGATTCTCCTAGTGTAAAACGATGGATAAAGCGTGGAATTGCAAATTCACAGTAGTGAATTACAACGGCTTATGAAGGAAACTGCTCAACACGGGCTGCTGTTTGAAGCGCTAATTTACCTTCAGAAATATCTAACTTTTGAATTTGGAAGGACATACCTTCTAGTTCAAAATTACGTAAATCTAGTAATTCAGCAGAGCGTTCCAAAAGTGCTTCTGTTAGCTCTGGTGAAAGATCTTTACCATCGTGATATTCTACTTGTGTCAAAACAACTCGTTGCCCACCTTCACCAATTTCTGGCTTTGCTGTAAAAGCGACAGGCTGACTCTCACCCGTTTCCTTGTCTAAAATGGTGGCGCTTAGAGCGACTTTAGTAGAATCAGGCAAACGAAAATCGACCTGTTGAAAATCAACTTTTGTCACCTTTCCGTTTACATGTACATCCAGCCCTTGCATTTTGCTCCGAATGTATTCAGAATTGAACGCCCGATTAATGTCTTCTTCCAACAAAACCACGTGAGCGGAAGCATCTACTGGGCGAGTTAATTCGACTTTACCGAAAGCAAGGCTAAGTGGGTTAATTGAAACACTGTCCGTTTGAAGCTCCATATCTTCAACCCGCAGGTCTTTCTCCATCACCATTCCCTTGCCTTTGATGGAGACAGAATCTACCTTTCCTTGAGCGAGTCCAAGAGCCTGTGCATCGACATCGACATTCACTTCTTGGACTTCATCTAGTTGGCTTTTAATGCCAATCTCAGCAGCCTTGCCTAATGCTTGTCCTTCAAGGCTTCTATCATCTTTGGTCACGCGTTCTAACCTTATGCAATTCAAAAAATAGTACAGTTCAAAAACAGTTAGTTGGTTCGGTAATCTGCATCGACCCAGCAGCGAGGCAACTCTTCACCAGAAGGAAATTTCAAATTTTTTTTGCTAATTGAAGCCGGCTCTTGTTCCTCTTGTCCAGCTTGCACTTGAGCAGAGATTGAATCTTTTACAGGGTTAAACAAAGCTTCTGGATCAAGCACTTCAACCAGATCTCCTGTTTGCTTATTCTCTAAAAACATTACGGTTCCTATATTTATTCCTAGTTCTTCTTGAGCAATGAGTGAAGCTAATACTTCTCTATAGATTCCCAAGGTTACGCTCAAGTCTAGAATGTCTAAATCTAACTCTCCTCGTTCTCAAGACAGATTAGATATAGCGCTTCACCTAGGTTTTTTGAGTGATAGTTTGTCTAGTAATTAAAGCGATGTGTTCTACCCAAAGAAGGATTAACTGAATTGTCTTTTGCTGCTGTGGCCTGAAGTTTTTGTCGCGAACAAAACACAAACTGAAGACACATAGAACGGGATCACTAGGATCAGTTAGGATCAGTACGGATACGAGGGGGACGATCATGACGAGTCAAAGCCCAACGGAAAGGCTACAGCGTACTGTGGGGGTCTTTCAGCAGCAGCAATCAGCAGAAGTTGCTCGCGACGCACTACTCAAAGCAGGTTTTTCCAATGATCAGGTTTTTATCCAAACTCAAGCTCTAGACCCAAATCCTCCGGCTCAAGACACTAAAGCCGCTGAAAGTGCTGGAGGGGGTGCTTTAGTTGGGACAATACTAGGAGCGCTAGTTGGTCTGCTACTAAGTTTGGGAGCAGGGAATATGAAAGCGGTTAGCCCTGTTGCGTTTATCAACTCTGGTCCCTTTTCATGGGGTGCTATTTTTGCAGGGGCAGGCATCGGAGCGATCGCCGGAGGGTTAATCGCTGGCCTTGCTGGAGTAAATGTGCCTAAGTCAGGTGTAGCAGCTGACCGGGATCATCTTTCCCACAAATATTTACTGATGTTTGTGGGTGACAAAGATGAATTGGCTAGAGCAAAAGAGTTAGCGCAGCAGTAGTAAACCTGCTTGAGCGAGCTTTCTAAACACACCTTCTAAGAATTGAGTAAGCGCTGGGCTACGCCGCAAGGATCTGAAAAGGAGGTCAAGTCATGACTTGGATGGAAAGACTGATCGTTGAGAAGGTCGCAGAAGATAAGCACTCTGCTAGCGATCGCCCAGTTCACTATGAAGGGCAAATGAGTCCAGGGCTTACAGGACAGTATGACCGCGATTTGCGTGAGAAAGCAGGAATGCATACCCCGCCACCCCTACCAGAAAACATGGGTTTAGAGGGAGAATTTGACCAGGGTGGGTTAGCAAAACGGGTGGCTTTAGCGCTGGATCAAAGCTCAGTTGCAGATGTTGAGAGTTTACAAATCGTGCAACGAGGCAACATGATCGAGTTTCGAGGAGAGTCACCCAATCAGTCAGTGTTAGAGCAAGTTGTAAAAATCACGGCTCAGATCGATGGAGTGAAACAAATCGAAACTGACCAGGTGGCGATCGCCCCTTGATCCTCTAGAAAAGCAGATAAGCAAGGCATTTGAGAACTACTATCTCTAGAGAAATAGAGTTACCCAAGGCTTGCCTGGTTAAAGAACGCTCTAAGCAAGGAATGCAGTAGTGATCCAGCCCTACCGATCTTCTTGCTCTCGCATCGTTCTCTTTCGTAGAGATGCCAACAGCTGACTTCTCACTTCTCGTGACCATAGATCAAAATCAAAACTGTCACTGTTAGCATTGAGCGCTGCCTCAGAAGGCTTTCTCTGTTCAGTTTTCGCGTTCGAGTTCATCTTGATTGCTAGAGAAGAACAGCCTATTAATTGTCAGCTAAAAACAAGAGCCGTATCTGTATCTCAAGGCATAAAGAGTCGCATCTGATGCATACAGCGCAAGGGCTTGATGCAATTGCTGCATAACTTTCATAAAGCGCTTTTCCATTCCTTTTGGTCTATGGTTATAGCTCCCAAGCATGATGGGGTAAAGGGTAGACCTGAAGAGAATGGAGCTGCCCCGTTTTAACTTTCTTTATTTTTAGGAGATTAATTCGTGAAAATTGCTCAAATTGCTTCTTTATGGGAAAGGGTACCGCCCCCCGCTTATGGGGGTGCAGAATTGGTCGTTAGCTTACTAACGGATGAATTAGTACGTCGGGGTCACGAAGTAACGCTGTTCGCATCAGGTGATTCTATTAGCTTGGCTCAGTTAGAGTCTGTCCATCCTCGAGCGCTACGGTTGGACTCGACCGTGAAAGAACCTGGCGTTTACGAGATGATGCAGTTGGGGCGAGTATACGAACAAGCAAACCAGTTTGACGTTATTCACTCTCACATGGGCTGCAGTGCTATCCCTTATACGGGTTTGGTGAAGACCCCTACAGTTCATACCCTTCACGGCATTTTTACGCCCGATAACGAAAAGCTATTTACTCACGCTAAAAACCAGCCTTACGTCAGCATCTCCAATGCTCAGCGAGAAGCCAGACTAGGACTTAACTACGTCGCTACCGTCTACAACGGAGTAGCGCTGGATACTTACAAATTTCATGCTCAACCTGATAACCCGCCTTACCTGGCCTTTTTAGGACGAATTTCTCCCGAGAAGGGAACGCATCTGGCGATCGCCATTGCTAAACAAACAGGTTGGCACCTAAAAATAGGCGGAAAAGTCGATCGAGTAGATGTGGACTATTACGAAGAAGCGATTAAGCCACACATTGACGGCAAACAGATTGAATTTTTAGGCGAGCTCAATCACGTTCAGAAGAATGCTCTAATGGGAGGAGCCGTCGCGACACTGTTCCCCATTACCTGGCGAGAACCGTTTGGGCTGGTAATGATTGAGTCAATGGCTTCTGGAACACCTGTAATTGGGATAGATCTTGGCTCAGCTCCAGAAGTAATTGCTCATGGCAAAACGGGTTTCCTGTGTCACACAGTAGAAGAATGCGTAGCAGCGCTTGACTCAGTTCCCCAGTTGAGTCGTACCGATTGTCGTCAACACATCGCAGACAACTTTAGCGTTCAACGCATGGTAGATGGTTACGAAGCGGTGTATCAGCAGATTCTAGAAGGCCGCTTTGCAAAAAATGGGCAATCTCGCAGCTTACCCCGTTTGAGCAAATATAGCGTTAGCTAATCATTCACGCTTAGCACGTGACGGTTTTCTTTAAGGGGTTGGCAATGCCAAGCCCCTTTTAAGGTTCGAGTCACTGTATTTGAATCACTCTATTTAAGCCACTATAAATCTCAGGATCTTGAGAAATTATTTAATTCATCTTGCTATAGGGGGATGCAGGGTGGCAGCTGGTGTAATGAGTTGGCAGAATAAAGTATGAGTGAACTATGGTTTTGTGGCACTCCTGGTAGAGTGTCTTGGTATCAACCAACAGACCCACTCACAAACTTTGCAACACCCGTCGTGCAGTTTTCTTATCCTGTATGGCATCTCCATATTTTCTGGGATTAACGTCCTAACGATTGCACTGCTTTGTGGTTCACTAGACCAGCCTGGGATAAGTCAATGGTTCTAAAGCTGATGGGTTTAATTCTGTTTAGACCCGTCACTTAACGCGATGTGTAGAAGCATTTTTAAGCGTTTACAGTGCAGTTCTAGCCTGACTTCCTAAGCTACGATCACTCCCTTGACCCAAGAATTGAAGTAGGAAGGATGTCAGATATTCTCGAAATCGACGGTAGAACTTTTATCCCTGCTGACCAGGCTGCTGTTCCAGAGTGGCCTTGCGTTCTTGTAGAACGTCCTCAGCCAACGTTAACGCTTAAAGACGATGACCTATTTCTAATCACCGATACGATCGGCAACATCGGTGGATGTTTGGTTAACGAACAAACCACCAGCATGGGGTTGTTTTGTCGAGACACACGATTTCTCAGCCGCCTGGAATTGCAGCTTGAAGGACGGGCACCCATTTTGCTAAGCAGCGATGCCCGCAAGGGATTTGCTCTTTCAGTATTGTGTGCGAACCCCAATCTCGATAGCGGTATTCGGGCAGAAACCATTGGCATTCAGCGAGATATTGTGCTGAATGGTGGTCTGTTTGAAGAGTTAACCATTACTAACTACAGCACCCGTCCCGTCAAATTTGAACTGACTTTGAGTTTCGGTGCTGACTTTGTTGACTTGTTTGAGGTGCGGGGTTCTGCCCGAGAAAACCGGGGACAGTTGCTGTGTCTGGTGCAGACTCCAGAGGAAAAAACTGTTTCTACTGAGCTACCTGTGCTAGCAAATGTGGGCGATCGCTTTCGGGGGGCTTCTGCTGAAGAGTTGGCGATGCTGGAAGAACTGGCGCGAACGCAAGATATTCCTTGGAACGGTGATGTCGATCGCCCTCCCCAAGAGTTAACGATCGCCTATCAAGGGCTAGATGGCGCTTTGATGGAGTCCCGCATTCAGTTTTGCCATCGCCAGCCCGACTCCTTTAAGGGATTTACGGCAATTTGGCAGCTAGAGCTTCAGTCTCATGAGACCCAGCGGTTAGGCTATCGGCTGCAGCTATTGACTAACAACCGACATGTCTCAACGGTGAGTGTGCCGATGACGCTGATGCAGGCTAAGGCTGCAGAGTTGTTAGAAGAGCAAAGCTGGCGATCGCTAGTAACTCAAATCCGCACTGACAACCGGGGCTTTAACCAGGTGATTGAGCGGGCAGAGCAAGATGTTTACTTGTTGCGGCAAACCTTTGGCAAGGGCAAAATCTTGTCAGCTGGGGTGCCCTGGTTCTCAACGCTGTTTGGGCGCGACTCAATCATTGCCGCCTCTCAAACGCTGATCCTCGACCCCACGATCGCCAAAGAAACGCTAACAATCCTGGCTCAATATCAGGGCAAAACGGACGATGATTGGCGTGAAGAGGAACCCGGTAAAATCTTGCACGAGTTGCGCCTGGGTGAGATGGCTCGTTGCCACGAAGTTCCCCATACGCCTTACTACGGCACTGTCGATGCAACTCCGTTGTGGCTGATGCTCTACGCTGAACACTATGCCTGGACACACGACCGGGAAACCCTGGATCGTCTCTGGTCAAACGCATTAGCTGCGATGGAATGGGTTGACATCAATTGTCAGGAAACGGGCTATCTCAGCTACAACCGTCGGTCTAAGCGGGGATTAGCCAACCAGGGCTGGAAAGACTCGAATGACTGCATCGTCAATCGCAAGGGAGAACTGGCAACTGGGGCGATCGCTCTTTGCGAGGTTCAAGCCTATGTGTACGCGGCTAAAGTCCGCCTGAGCGAGATCGCCCGCATGAAGAAGCGGCTCGACCTAGCAGACCGCTGGCAGGAAGAAGCCAGAGATCTGAAAGCTCGGTTTAATCAGGACTTTTGGTTAACAGATCAGGACTACTGTGCGCTCGCCCTTGATGGCAACGGCAACCCTGTAGACAGCATCACCTCTAACCCAGGTCATTGCTTAAACTTGGGCATTCTCACCCCTGAAAAAGCTCAGAGTGTAGCAGAGCGGCTCCACGCGCCAGATATGTTTAATGGGTGGGGCATTCGTACCCTCAGCAGCCTTTCTCCGGCTTACAATCCAATGGGCTATCATGTCGGCTCTGTCTGGCCACACGACAACGGCATGATCGTGCAGGGGTTGCGATCGCTAGGACTCGTCGATCAGGCGTTAGAAGTTGCTCAGGGTTTAGTAGATATGACACTACAACAACCCTACCAGCGTCCGCCAGAGCTATTCTGCGGTTACGATCGCACCGATGACAGCGGGCCTGTGCAGTATCCTGTTGCCTGTTCACCTCAGGCGTGGGCAACTGGCACGATTTTCCAACTGTTACAAATGATGATTAACCTGGTACCCGACGCAGCAAACAACTATGTGCGGGTAATTGACCCTAATTTGCCAGAGTCGATCAACCATTTGTCGCTGCACAATCTCAGAATCGGGCAAACGTTGCTAGATCTAGAGTTTGAGCGATCGGGAAGTGCGACCGCCTGCCGGGTAATTAAGAAGCGAGGCAACCTGCGAGTCGTCATTGAAGCTTAATTTTGAAGGGTGCTCCCCAGTGCGGGAGCACCCTTCAAAATTTAAGCCCTCGATATAAGACTTAAGCTTCTGCATCCGGATCGATGCCTAGTTCCCTTAGCTTTGCTGCTAGTTTTTCACTGCGTTGCTGTTCTGCTTCAGCCCGTTGTCGTTCCGCCTCCGCTATTGCTTCAGATGCCTGTGCCGATTCTTCTGGGGTAGGAATCAGTTGCCCTTCTGGCGTAAAGAAGCGTAGTTCACGATTATGAATACCCAAATAGAGATTTAACTGTTGACTCCACAATTGACCTTGCTGATTGGGCTGAAGGTCTTGATATTGCCCATCCAGAAGATGAAAACCCTGAAGCTCCAGTGTGTTTGGGTCAAACCAAAAGTAGTCCGGGGTGCGGAAGGTATCTTGATAAATTTGTTTCTTCAAGCCTCGGTCGGTTTTGGCGGTCGAATCTGAGAGCAGTTCAATGATGACGTTGGGGTATTTACCTTCCTCTTCCCACACGACCCAACTCTTGCGCGGCTTACGTTCTGTGCCCAGCACCACAAAAAAGTCCGGCCCGCGAAAATCTTCTGACTTGCGTTGATAAGGGCTGTAGTAAACCGTAAGGTTGCCTGAAACGTAGAAGTCTTGTCGCTGCTGCCAATACCATCGGAGCAGACGAATCAACAAATCAATTTGATCGCGGTGCAGGTCACTTTCCAAGGGAGGTTCGTTACTGTAGAGGTCTCCTGGAGGAAAGCAAACACCGTTTGTTTTCGCTTCCTCAAGAACGGCTTGCACGGATTCAGCAGTTGGGGAAGACATAAGCGCAGGTTATTTTATCCGTGTATGTATATCTCAGTTTAGCGGAAGGCGATCGCCCGTACTTGTCAAGAACTATAGGCTCTGTCAGTCCTTACATGCAGTCGTGCCATGCGTTAGTCAAAGTTTACATATTGAGGGAGGACGGGCTCCTACTCGTTGAGTAATTTTAGGATATTTGCCTTTGCCAGCCTTCTCAGTAATTGAAACAACATTGATTTGTTGCCACTGATCATCCCCAAAATCAAACCAATATCCAAACACATCACCCGTTAAAGGTAAGGGTTTAGAGGTGCTCTTCCCACCCTCTCACCATCACTCACTATCACCTTGTCTTACCATCGCGTTCTATATTATTCAACCAATAAGTTTGTCTAATCTACATATCGGATTGTTTCCTAGTGGGGAAGATTTTTTTCGATTTGCATCGGAATATATCTTTATGAACAGGTCAGCGCGATCGCTAGAGGTAGCGAGGCGCTGACGACTTTGTGTCGGAACATCGCCAAATAAATCTAGCTCAGCAGTCGCGCCCCTTGGAATCCTATGCTTTCTTCTCCAAATACCGCTCCTGCGAATCAGCACCGCTGGTGGATTGTAGTTTTAGTAGGGATTTTGGCGTTGTTCGCGGCTCACTGGATCGCGTTGGTTTATCGGGTTCAGCCCTCGCTTTCTCTTTGGTTTGTGCCATCGGGAGTGGCGATCGCTCTCACTTTTTGGTTTGGCCCGATTGGTGCAATTCTGGCAGGTGCAGCCGGCATTATGGTTGCGCCGCTGTGGGGACACACAGGCTGGAGCAGCTTAGTTGGAGCCGCAGATGCAGTTGAGCCGCTGGTTGCCTGGATGCTTTATCGCTACGCTTGGCAAGGTTCGCTTACGCTTAAACGACTCAAAGATGCAGCTGCCTTCATTCTCAGCGTGCCGCTTTCAGCCTGCATTCTTACAGCCCTACTCAGTAGCTTACTTTTAGGCGCATTGCAGAGATTGCCAGAAACTAGCTTCTCCCAGGGCATTGTGTTGTGGTGGCTAGGTAACGCACTGGGGGCTTTCTCGGTTACCCCCGCCTTGCTGCTTTTATTAACTCCTCTATTGCAGCAACGGGGATTGCTTTCGTCTGCCAACTCATCTGACCCCGTACACCTCTTGCAGCTTCCCCGTTATCGGAGTTTTTGGCTAGAAGCTCTTCCGATTCTCGCTGTGCTGATCAGTACAGCTTTACTGACCGTTTGGAAAACGGGTGAAGCGGTTTTGGTGTTTCAGCAATTTTCGTTTCTCAGTTTTGTGCCAATCGTGTGGGCAGCAACTCGATTTGGGGCAACAGGTGGAATTCTCACCTCCAGCTTCTGTGTACTGGTGACATTCCTGTCTTATTTGCTGAGCTACGGGGATGCCTTCGCGCTAGACCAGTTTCCGATTCCTGAAGAGGTGTTGAGTGTTCACACGCTGAGTCTGCTCGTACAGTGTGCGGTAGGTTTA
The DNA here is from genome assembly GCF_014696015.1 of Oculatella sp. FACHB-28. NCBI lineage: Bacteria > Bacillati > Cyanobacteriota > Cyanophyceae > Oculatellales > Oculatellaceae > Oculatella > Oculatella sp. FACHB-28. The sequence continues at coordinate 32,909 of NZ_JACJPJ010000063.1, forward strand.
CTGGTAGGCACGGCCATCACCGAACGAGCTGCCAGTCAAGTAGCGTTGGCAGTTGAGCGGGTGCGTCTGAGCGAATATGAAGCCCGAGCGCAGATGTCCGAGCAGTTGATTCGACTCAATCATTCCCTCTCTGAAGCAAACGCCTGTTTAGAAAACTCTAATTTAGAGAAGGATGAGTTGCTCAGGCGAGAACAAGCCGCTCGCTCGGAGGCAGAAAGTGCCAGAGAGCAAGTCTCTCAAATTCTTGAAAGCATTACGGACGGGTTTGTTGCAGTCGATCGAGAGTGGCGGTTTACCTACATCAATGCGGAGGGAGCGCGAAATCTCGGCTGCACTCGTGAAGCACTATTAGGCAAAAATGTCTGGGCAGAGTTTCCAGACTTGGAACACACTAACTTTGGTCGGCTTTGCAAGCAAGCCATGTCAGAGGGAATTACCGTTGAGGATGAAGGCTACTACCCACCTTTTAACGCCTGGTTTAGCGTTCGGGGCTATCCTTCAAACAATGGATTTTCGCTGTATTTCAAAAATGTTACCGATCGCAAACAGACTCAAGAGGCGCTGCGTAAAAGTGAAGAACGTTTTCGGGTGGCGCTTCAGGGAAGCTCGATTATTGTTTTTTCCCAAGATTTAGAGCTGCGTCACAACTGGATCTATAATCCTCACCCGGATATGGCGGCCGAGTTCATTCTGGGTAAAACCGATCGAGAGATTTTGCCATTAGAAACTGCAGAGCGGGTTACAGCAATTAAGCGATCGGTAATTGAGCAAGGAATCCGGGCACGTACCGAGGTAGAGATAGAAATCAACGGGCAAATCACGACTTATGATGTGGCGTTGGAGCCCCTCCGCAGTCCAGGGGGGAATGTAGTAGGGCTGACCGGAGCCGCGACAAATATTACTGAACGGAAACAGGCAGAACAAATTCTGCGAGAAAGTGAGGAACGATTCCGGCAACTGGCTGAAAACATTGATGTTGTCTTCTTTATTTACGAGGAATTCAACGATGTTTCCCCAGGACAAGTAATTTACGTCAGCCCTGCCTATGAGAAGGTTTGGGGGCGATCGCCTCAGCAGCTTTACGCAAATCCTCAGGGCTGGCTTGATGCCATTCATCCTGACGACCAGGCGCGGATTCGAGCAGCACTGACGGGGTTTGCGCGAGCCGAGTTTGACGAACAGTTTCGCGTTGTCCAACCAAATGGCGAAACTCGCTGGGTGCATAAACGAATCTTTCCGATCTACGACCCTCAAGGCAACCTGTATCGCATTGCCGGAATTGTCGAAGACATCAGCGAACGCAAATGGGCAGAAGAGGCGCTTCAGGCAAGTGAATTGCTCTACCGCACATTAGGAGAGGCGGTGCCTGATTTTGTCTGGTCTGCTGGTGCAAATGAGCAGGTCGATTATGTTAACTTGCGCTGGGTTGACTACACAGGCACCCGACTGGATCAACTCAATCAATCGGGTGCTGTGGCGCAACTGATTCACCCAGATGATCTTCGTGCCCATCGACGACGGTGGAGGCAAGCCAAACAGTCCAAAGAGCCATTTGAGGTGGAACTGCGGCTACAACGACACGATGGTGAATATCGCTGGTTTATGGGTCGAGCAGTGCCGCTCAAAGACAATGCAGGTAACCTGATCCGTTGGATTGGCTCTGCTACTGACATTCACGCACTCAAGCAGGCGGAGGTAGAGCGAGAAGAACTGCTGGCACGGGAGCAGGCAGCGCGGGCAGAGGCAGAGGCGGCAAACCGTGCCAAGGATGAGTTTTTGGCGATTCTTTCCCATGAATTGCGATCGCCCCTTAACCCGATTTTAGGTTGGGCAAAACTGCTGCGAACCCGTCACCTCGATCCTTCCACCGTCGCTCGTGCGGTTGAAACGATTGAACGCAACGCTAATTTGCAAACGCAGCTGATCGAAGATTTGCTAGACATTTCTCGAATTTTGCGCGGCAAACTCAGCCTTGATGTTTCTCCAGTGAACCTGGTGCCTGTGATTGAGGCAGCTATGGAAACGATGCAGCTTGCAGCCGATGCAAAATCGATCGATTTTAGGTTTTGGATTACAGATTTTGGATTGGAGTCCACGGCGAGTCATCCAGCGGATGAAATGCTGGATTCCTTCAAAACTCAAAACTCAAAACTCAACATTCAACCTTCCCAATATTGGGTGATAGGCGACGCAAATCGGCTTCAGCAGGTCATTTGGAATTTGCTGTCCAATGCAATTAAGTTCACGACTGAAGGTGGACGGGTGACGATTCGGCTGGGGTGCAGTGACACTCATGCCCAAATTCAGGTAAGCGACACGGGTAAAGGCATCCGCGCTGATTTCTTGCCCTACATTTTTGATTATTTTCGGCAGGCGGACGGCTCCATCACTCGGCGGCACGGCGGACTGGGAATCGGGCTGGCAATCGTGCGGCACCTGGTTGAATTGCACGGTGGCACCGTTACCGCAGTCAGCCCTGGCGAAGAGCAAGGGGCAACATTTACTGTGCGAATTCCACTGATGGCTTCTGCCCCAGAAATCCGAGCGCCCATTAAACGGTCTGAGCCATTCCCCAGTTTGCAGAACCTAAAAATTTTGGTAGTAGATGACGAAGCAGATACCCGCGAATTTCTGACCTTCATGCTAGAAAAATACGGCGCAACGGTGTTTGCAGTTGCCTCCGCTCGGGCCGCTCTAGATGCGATCGCCGCCGTTCAGCCAGATCTGTTGCTCAGTGACATCGGCATGGCGAATGTGGATGGATATGAGTTGATCCGCCAGGTCAGAAATTTAGCCCCGGATCAGGGCAGACAGCTTCCGGCGATCGCGCTCACCGCCCACGCCAGCGAACAAGATCAGCAGCTTGCTCGCTCAGCTGGGTTTGACCAGCACATCGCTAAACCTGTTGAACCAGGTGTTTTGGTGGGAGCAATTGTGGCATTGGTTACTGATCGTTAATCATTAGTTTTTGGTTACTGGTTTTTGGTGATTGGTTATTGAGCTAATGCAGCTTCTAACCGTCTGGTTGTTGTGAGTTTAGCTCCTGTCCAACTTTGGCTTTTGCTTCTTGCTCAAACCAGGCAATGACCTGAGAGGGTGTGAGCTCGGCGATCGCCTTTCCCTCACTCTCTGCAACTTGACGTAACGGTTTGAGTGAGGACAACACCAGTTGCGTAAAAAACTGTCCAAAAGACTCATTTGCGGCTGCTTCTCGCCGCAGGCTCTCATCGTTTTCAACCCAGTCGGCAATTTGTTGAGCTGTGATGTTTTCAACCGCTAGCCCAGTTTGTTGAGAAAGCTGTTTGAGCGATCGCAGTGAATAGATTGCCACCCGCGTCAAAAACTTATCCCGCGAAGTCAGCAAAGCCTGATCGACCTCAGCCGATTCCTCTGGCGTTAAGAACTGCATTGGTTCTGGCGAATCATTCATACTGCTATTTTCCCTGAATCAAATAACCACAGCGATGCTCACCATTGACCAACCAGTGAGTCCGCTCAACGATGCAATCTTGCAATGCCGCTGCAAACATTTCTAGCTCATGCCCACACACGCTGGGGAAGGACTCGGCAATATGAGAAATTGCACAGTTATATTCAGTGACGATGAATTTAGAATTAGCAGCACTCTCTGAATCGTCAACGGCATACCACTCTGCCATGTAGCCTTCTGCTTGACGCAGCTTGACCAGGTTCGCAACCCGTTCGGCGATCGAGCCTGTCCCCAATCGCTCTCGATATTCCTCAGCTTTGCGCTCCCACTGTTTGCGTAGAATGGTGCCGACCTGGTCGTGTCCAACGGTTTCTGCCAGGGTGTTGAGCAGGGAGAGGGCAAATTCGTCGTAGCGGTCAGGCAGGCGATCGCGCCCTTCCCGACTCAAGTGATAAACAAAATTAGGACGACCCATACTCGCCTGGATCGCCTCATGCTCAATTAAGCCATCGGACTCTAAATCCTTTAAGTGACGGCGAATCGCTTGTGGACTGACGTTGAGCGCGCCAGCCAATTCCTGAGCGCTAGCCTGACTTTGCTTTAGCAGATAGTTCAGGATGTCTTGTTTAGTGGAAGGTTCCTGCGTGGTTGCCATCGTCTTCCTAACGGAGTGCTGAGACAAATCAATTTAAAGCCTAAAATAGACTTTGACAACTTTGATGTTGCTAAAGTACCCTACAATAAAGTTAAGCAACAAAAATGTTGTTTTAATTATAGAATTATTCGGCTGACCTGTCGCTTTATCAAATGAATCCATCTGAGAAACCTACCCAAGCCACCGAAAAGAGCCTCGAAGCCATGCGGCACTTTTCTGAAACCTATGCCAAACGGACTGGCACATATTTCTGTGCCGACCTGGGTGTGACTGCTGTCGTGATCGAAGGGCTAGCCAAGCATAAAGATGATCTGGGTGCGCCCCTCTGTCCGTGCCGTCACTACGAAGATAAAGAGGCAGAAGCCGCTGCCGCCTACTGGAACTGTCCCTGTGTGCCCATGCGAGAGCGCAAAGAGTGCCACTGCATGTTATTTCTAACCCCGGATAACGACTTCGCAGGCGACCAACAAGAAATTACCTTTGAGGAAATCCGGGCTACGACTAGCCAATACTAATTGTTTGTTGAGAGAGAACACCCCCGATGACTGCAACGGTTAGATCCTTAGTTAACCAGCCTTACAAGTACGGCTTCGTCACGGATATTGAGTCGGAGTCGATTCCACGTGGGCTAAGCGAAGATGTGATTCGTTTGATTTCAGCGAAAAAGCAAGAGCCAGAGTTCATGCTGGAGTTTCGCCTAAAAGCTTATCGTCAGTGGCTTAAGATGACTGAGCCAACCTGGCCCCAGGTGAAATATCCACCGATTGACTACCAAAATATTGTTTACTACTCAGCGCCCAAGAAGAAAGACAAGCTGGGCAGTCTGGATGAGGTTGACCCGACGCTGTTGGAAACCTTTGAGAAGCTGGGCATTCCTTTATCTGAGCAAAAGCGGTTGTCGAACGTGGCAGTTGACGCAATTTTTGATAGCGTTTCTGTCGCTACCACGTTTAAGGAAAAGCTGGCTGAAGAGGGCGTGATTTTCTGCTCGATCTCAGAGGCGCTCCAGCACCATCCCGACCTGGTGAAGAAGTACCTGGGCAGTGTGGTTCCTGTAGGCGATAACTATTACGCAGCGTTGAATTCAGCCGTATTCAGCGATGGCTCTTTTGTCTACATTCCTAAGAACACTAAATGTCCGATGGAGTTGTCCACCTACTTCCGAATCAACAACGGCGATTCGGGACAGTTTGAGCGGACGCTGATCGTTGCCGAAGAAGGCAGTTCGGTGAGCTACCTGGAGGGCTGTACGGCTCCCATGTTTGACACCAACCAGCTTCACGCGGCTGTAGTGGAATTGGTGGCATTGGATAATGCCGAAATCAAATATTCCACTGTGCAAAACTGGTTTGCTGGCGATGAAAACGGCAAAGGCGGCATTTATAACTTTGTCACCAAGCGCGGTTTGTGCCAGGGCGTAAACTCCAAGATTTCCTGGACACAGGTAGAAACCGGATCTGCAATCACCTGGAAGTATCCAAGCTGTGTGCTGGTAGGGGATAACTCAGTCGGTGAGTTCTACTCTGTTGCACTCACTAATAATATGCAGCAGGCAGATACGGGCACCAAGATGGTGCATATCGGCAAGAATACCCGCAGCACGATTGTCTCGAAGGGAATCTCGGCAGGGCGATCGCAAAATAGCTACCGGGGTCTGGTCAAAATTGGACCTAAAGCCGAAGGCGCTCGCAACTATTCTCAGTGCGACTCCATGCTGATTGGCGATACTGCTGGAGCAAACACCTTCCCTTATATTCAGGTGCAAAACAACACCGCCAAAGTAGAACATGAAGCCTCTACCTCCAAGATTGGAGAAGACCAGCTCTTCTACTTCTCTCAACGGGGCATCTCTTTGGAAGACGCAATCTCAATGATGATCAGCGGCTTCTGCAAGGATGTGTTTAACCAGTTGCCAATGGAGTTTGCCGTCGAAGCCGATCGCCTATTAAGCCTGAAACTAGAAGGCAGCGTTGGCTAAGTGAGATCAGCAACAATGGGCATCACTTACGCTGAAATTGAATTGACTCGTGGGGATGATCTGGCTCTTTTTCGTGAGGGTTACATCCCAGAGAACCGAGTTAGACGGATAATCGTCAGAGCTTTAGTAGATAGTGGTGCCTCGATGCTGTCAATCACTCCAGCCATTAGAGACTATTTGGATCTACCAAAAGTTGATGAGCAGCAGGCAGAGTTAGCGGATGGCTCTGTGGCTCAGTTTGATGTAGTTGGGCCAGTAGAACTCAGGTTTGAGAATCGAAAGACAGTTGAGTACGCGATTGTAGTACCGAACTCACCAGATGTCTTACTTGGAGCGCACCCGATGCAAGATTTGGATGTATTAGTTGACCCAAAACGAGAAGTGCTGATTGTCAATCCTAAAAGTCCCGACATTGCCCGAAAGTTTCTGAAGTGAGTTGGCAAGATGGTTCAGACCTTACAAGCAAGAACAATTGATCTGCGTCACCTGATTGATCACTTCAAGTTGGAGTTAGCTCAAGATGAGCAGTTCTTTAGGGAATGGCAAGTAGGATTACCCGAAATTACAGATGTTGAAAGGCAGTTTCTAGACAAGGTGAAAGCAGGTTATTTGAACTTGCTAAACTATCCACCTGTTTTGGAAAAAGCAGTTCAAATTTCTGTCCTGGGTCCGCTATTGTTTCTGGCAGATTTTTATCTTCCGCCTTTTCACATCAAAGCTGAGAAGTCAGTTGAAATTCAAGCTGAAGATGAAGGCGTAATTGTTCGTGGGCAGATCGATATCTTGCTGCTGAAAGAGCAGTTTTGGCTAATGGCGATCGAGTCAAAGGAGTTTTCCTTCTCCACAGACGCAGGTTTGGCACAGCTTTTAGCTTACATGTTAGCTAACCCCAATCCAGACAAACCAGGATTTGGTTTAATTGCAACTGGCAGTACATTTACGTTCGTCAAGCTGGTGCAAGGAGAAGTGCCTCAATACGCAACTTCCGATCAATTCGGCATTCTAAATCGGACAAATGGACTCTATGACGTATTCAGAATTTTGAAGCGGATTAGTCAGCTATAGGTGAGCTAGTCATAGATTTATTGAATTTACTTAGTTGAACGAATGGCAGTCGATGAGGGGTTTTTAGCGTGATTATTGAAAACAGTGAAGTGATTCTTTCAGTGCGAGATCTGACGGCTGAAGTAGATGGCAATCAGATTTTGAAAGGGCTAAATTTGGAAGTCAAGGCAGGAGAAATCCACGCCATCATGGGTCCAAACGGTTCCGGTAAAAGCACGTTTTCCAAAGTGTTGGCAGGGCATCCGAGCTATGACGTAACGGGTGGAGAAATCCTGTTTCAGGGCGAAAATCTGCTGGAGTTAGAGCCAGAAGATCGAGCGCGATCGGGCGTTTTTCTGGCATTCCAGTATCCGTTAGAAATTCCTGGCGTGAGTAACTTGGACTTTCTCCGAGTTGCCTACAATTCCCGTCATAAGCATCAAGGTTTAGAAGAACTGGATGCATTTGACTTTGATGAGTTGGTGCGAGAACGGTTAGAAGTCGTCAAGATGAATCCTAGCTTCCTTGGTCGCAGCGTCAACGAAGGCTTTTCGGGTGGTGAGAAAAAGCGTAATGAGATCTTGCAAATGGCAATGCTAGAGCCAAAGCTAGCGATTCTGGATGAGACGGATTCTGGTTTAGACATTGACGCACTAAAGATTGTCGCCAATGGGGTAAACCAGCTTGCTAAGCCAGATAATGCAACGATTTTGATTACTCACTATCAGCGCTTGCTCAACTACATTGAGCCTGACTTTGTACATGTGATGGAAGGCGGCAGAATTGTCACCACAGGCACGAAGGAGTTGGCTCATGAACTGGAGAGCAGGGGCTATGACTGGGTGCTAGAGGCAGAAGCGGCTGAGGTGGCAGGACGATGAGTATTCAGGTTTCTTCGAGTAATAACGAGGTAATGCAGCGATCGCCTCTTAACCGCGACAGCTATCTATTGCGCCTGCTAGAGCAAACGGGTAGCCCGGAGACGGATTTAGAGCTGTTGCGATCGCTCCGGTCTCAGTCCAAATTGCTGATTCAAGAGCAGGCATTTCCCACAACTCGCGATGAGGAGTGGCGATTTACGGATCTATCCTCACTGCTACAGGTTAACTTTGAGGCACGCACTTCTCAGTCCTCGGTTAGCTCAGAGCAAATTGCACCTTTTACATTACCTGAAGCCGCAGAGAGCCGACTGGTATTTGTGAATGGCGTGTATCAGCCACACCTATCCTCGGTGAAAGGGTTGCCCAAGGATTTGTATGTGGGCAGCTTATCAGAATTGTTGGCAGGGAAGCAGGAAGAGGCGATTGCCCTTCAGTCTCGCCTCTCTCACTATTTAGGTAAACAGCCAGGAGCCGCAGAACTTTTCACTGCGCTAAATACGGCAAACCTTACCGATGCTGCGATTATTTGGGCACCCAAAAACTTGGTGGTAGAGACTCCGATTCACCTACTGTTTCTCTCAACCGCAGCCGCTTCCCCAGCTTTTTCCCAGCCTCGCTGTTTGGTCGTGGCTGAACCTAACAGTGCCGTAACACTGGTTGAGGAGTACGTTGGACTGGACGAAGGCGTTTATTTCACTAACTCCGTCACTGAAGTGTGGGTAGAGTCCAATGCCCAAGTCAATCACTCCCGCATTCAGCGTGAAAGCAAAGCCGCTTTTCACATCGGCAAAACGGCAGTCTCTCAGGCAAGGGATTCACGCTACACCTGCACTGCTATCAGTTTAGGTGGAAAGGTTTCTCGTCACAATCCGGAGATTTTCCAGACTGGGGAGCAGACGGAAACTTACTTAAACGGACTGACGATAGCCCTGCAAGATCAACTGTCAGATACGCATAGTGCGATCGTCTACAGCAAGCCTTACGGCAGCAGTCGCCAATTACATAAATGCATCGTTGGCGACAAGGCTCACGGCGTATTCAACGGTAAAGTATTTGTGCCGCAAGCTGCCCAACTCACCGATGCCGGACAGCTCAACCGCAACCTGCTGCTGTCGCCCAAAGCACGGGTAGATACCAAGCCTCAGCTCGAAATTGTTGCAGACAACGTCAAATGCACCCACGGAGCTACCGTCGGACAGCTAGATGCCGATGAAGTCTTCTACCTGCAAAGCCGGGGCATCGACGCAGCCAGCGCCCGTAGCCTGTTAGTCTACGCCTTTGCCTTCGAAGTGGTTGAGCAGGTGGCGATCGCTTCCCTCCAGGACACCCTCACCCACTTTCTTAAAACTCAAATCCCTTAACCCTCACACCCCACACCCTACCTCACACACCCGATCCATGACCTTCACCCAAGAAAAGACCCTCGCTGCTCAGGTTCGTGCCGACTTCCCCATCCTGCACCAGGAGATTCACGGCAAACCACTCGTTTACCTGGACAACGCTGCCACGTCTCAAAAACCAGTGGCCGTGCTGAACGCCCTTCAGCACTACTACCAGCATGACAACGCCAACGTGCATCGCGGCGTGCATACCCTCAGTTCTCGCGCTACGGATGCCTACGAAGGCGCAAGAGACAAAGTGGCTAGCTTTGTCAACGCTGCCTCTCGTCAGGAAATCGTCTACACCCGCAACGCTAGCGAAGCGATCAACCTGGTTGCTTACGCTTGGGGCAACAGCAACTTGCAGCGCGGAGATGAAATCATCCTCTCCGTGATGGAACATCACAGCAACCTGATTCCCTGGCAACTGCTGGCTCAGCGCACCGGAGCCGTGCTGAAGTTTGTTGAGCTAACCGAAACGCAGGAATTTGACCTGGAACACTTCAAGTCTCTGCTGTCTGACAAAACCAAATTAGTTTCGGTCGTTCACGTCTCCAATACGCTCGGCTGCATCAACCCAGTCAAGGAAATTGTGGAACTGGCGCACCACTACGGTGCAAAAGTTTTGATTGATGCCTGCCAGAGCGTCCCGCACATGACTGTAGACGTACAGGCGATGGACTGTGATTGGTTAGTCGCATCAGGACACAAAATGTGTGCCCCTACCGGAATCGGCTTCCTCTACGGCAAGCTAGACCTGCTGCGTTCCATGCCTCCTTTCTTGGGTGGTGGCGAAATGATCGCGGACGTATTTTTTGATCATTCCACCTATGCTGATCTGCCCCACAAGTTTGAAGCTGGAACTCCTGCCATTGCTGAGGCGATCGCCCTCGGTGCTGCTGTAGATTACCTCTCTAGCCTGGGCATGGATAAAATTCATGCCTATGAAGCCGAGCTAACTGCCTATCTGTTCCAGCAGCTTCAGCAAATTCCTGAACTGATGCTCTATGGACCTAAGCCAGATTCAAAAGGTGAAGGTAGAGCTGCCTTGTCTGCCTTTACTGCCGGAAGCGTCCACCCACACGACCTGTCTACCATTCTCGATCAGGCAGGGATCGCCATCCGAGCCGGGCATCACTGCACCCAGCCCTTGCACCGTCACGTCGGGGCACAGTCCACCGCTAGGGCAAGTCTTTACTTCTATAACACCCGCGAGGAAATTGATACTTTTATCACGTCCCTCAAGGAAGCGATCGAATTCTTTAGCGGAATTTTTGGCTAAGAAGATTTCTACGAAGGGATTTACCCTTGGGTAGGGGCGGTTTGCCAGAAGCTTTGCAGTTAGCGATAGCTCTGATGCTAAACCTGCCCTTACAGGTATCTTGTTTACTAGAAGTCTTTTAAGAGAAGATCCGCCTCCAATTTATTTCCAAACAAGCAACCCGTAGGGGCGTAGCGTTCGGGCAGAAATTCTGGATTATTTCAGGGTTTATTTGCCGAATGCTACGCCCTCTCCTCTATCCGGCTTTCTAAAACTTCAGCGATCGCCCTAAATCCGCTGCATACTTCTCCACAATCGTTTTCGACTGCTCCTGCATCTTTCCGCATTGCTCCTTTGTCATCCCGCATTGCTCCTACATCTTTCCGCATTGTTGCTGCTGATACGGAAGCCACTTTGTCAAGAGCTATTATTTCTATGTACGGGCGAAGCATTCGGTCGGAAGATTGTGATTAAGTTGCAGGGATTGTGACCGAATGCTTCGTCCCTACCGCTACCGCTACTCCATTGAAGGATTCGGTATGAATCATTCTGCGCTGCTCTGAGACTGTCTGCGATCGCTTTGAGGTCATTCCCTTGGAGTGCTAGTTGAATTTGTGAGAAGTTACATTCTTCCAAGTTTGCTTCTAAACAAAAATCATCTATCAATGCTGCATCCTTACGACACCTCTAGAGATTGATTACAGCTACCTCTCAAACCTGCAAAGATAGCTGTGCAATTCGAGCTATCTCTACAGCAGTAGCTTAGACAACGCGGAGCATCGTGCCGCTAAGGGTGAGGATAATGATTAAATCTTGGATGGTGATTGGAGGAATTGCACTGATCTTAGGAGGAGCTGGCGGATCAATCGTGCCACCAAGTGGCGTTAAATGGTTTGCTCGGCTGCGTCGTCCCTATTGGCTGACATTTGAACCGTTGATTCCGCTGATTTGGACGACTGTTTTTATCTGCGGCGCATGGTCTGCTTACATCGTCTGGGAACATGATCCCGGTAGCCGCAAAACTTGGCTGCTCATGGGGCTATATCTGCTGTTGGAATTAGTGACCCTGTCCTACAACTCGGTGATGTTGACTCTAAAGAGCCTCAAAGCAGGAACCTTCATTGGAGGCACGGGCTTTTTCCTGGGACTAATTCTGGCAATTTTGGTATTGCCTATTTCTGTCTGGGCATCTGCTCTGTTGTTGCCTTACCTGCTGTGGAGCCCGATTGGCACCTACACCACCTGGGAACTGATGCGCCTCAATCCGCAAGATGCATAGCTCGATCCCTAATTCCCAATCTTTAATTCTCAATCCCTAATTCCCAATCCCCAATCCCTGCCTAAGTCCTGGTTTAATTTTTAAAGCCCCCGTTGATGCATACCCAGGAGAATCTAGATGCTCTTTTCGCGTAATCGAGCTGTTGTTGTGTTGTCTGCTGCACTGGGAGTTTTCGCGATCGGCTGTAGCCAGAACAAAATAGCCCAGTGTAATCAGTTGATTGAAGTTGCCAATGAAGCGGTGACCGAGGTGCAGGCAATCACCGAGAATGCCAGTCCGGACGATCCGGCCGCTTTTCTGCGAATTGCAGATACGGCTGACCAGGCAAAGACAAACCTGCAAGCAATTGAGGTTACAGATGAGCAGCTTCAAACTTACCAAGAACGATTCGTCACGCTTTACACAAACACGGGCGACTCAACCCGCAACCTAGTTGAGGCGGTAAACGCGCAGGACAATCAGGCTGCTCAGCAAGCTTATGATGCACTCCAGCAGGCGATCGCTGAAGAACCCAATCTGGTCAATGAGGTGAACGGCTACTGCAGCGGCAGAGCTCCAGCACAACAAGGCAATCAGACAGCACCATAGGGCAATCAGACAGCACCATAGCGAGCCACTATCATGGTGTCCAGGCTTTCCAAACCCATTAGCCAGGCCCACATCTGATCTCCCTGAGAAAAGTGCCACCACTCGTGAGGATGCTGCCGAAACCCAGCCCGAATCATTGCATTACGGAGAAGCTGACGGTCGCGGTGAAAGGTTTCGCGCAGGTTTTGCTGCCGTGAATCTTCCTTGGTTGAAGCACTCATGAAATGGTCAGGGTAAGAGCGAGGAGACAGTTCATCAATCGGAGAACCCATATCTACAGCTTGGCCCTGATCGTTTACCAACGTCACATCCACCGCTGCTCCCGTGCTGTGGGGCGGAGGCATCTTTGGGTCAGCACTGGGGACAGCCCAAAACTGATAGACCTGTTCTAAAATCGCCTGACGCTGTTCAGGGGTTAGCTGATTAAGGCGAAAGCCTTGTGCTTGAACAGTTTCAGCAAAAGTGTAATCCACCATAAACTGCTGCACGGCGATCGGGCGATAAGCATCAAAAATTTGAATACGCCACTGAGGATGTAGCTGTTGCAGATAGTCTTGCGCTCTGATCAATCCTTCCAATACACCTTGGCGCACAGAGTAGGGAGACTTGCCGCCATAAGGCGCAGATAACTTGACGTAGGGGTGGGGATCTTCTACAGCAAACAGCTCCACCGGAATCGGGAGCAGTGGCTCTCCGCATTCCAGAATCGGGATTCTTTGATAAGGCTTCATGGATGACCTGTGCGGACGACACGGACGAGACCAAAGAGAGCTACAGACGAGGCAGTTGAGTCCAGCTTAACCTCACTTTCAAGCTTGCCCTTGGGCACAGTGTACGAGGATGGCACATCTGCCTATGAACCATTGCTATCATGGAGTTGCGCGATTAACATTAAGAAAATTAACAGAATGCTGACAGTTTTCCCCAAACACTGTATTCGCTTTCTGACCAAATTATTCTACGGAAGGAACTAATCAGGTGATTGTATCTTCAAGGTCTACCACTACTACAGGCGAATCGCTGATCAGCAACTTTTTTCGTCGCTCGGTAGGTCAGTGGCGCTCAGAACGTCGCTACTACACCCTACCGGATGGCGAAACGAAGGAGATGGTTAGCAACATCACCATCCGCTTTCTGGAACAGAGCTGTGATGAACTGGCTCACCTAGCAGATTTGCATGAATTGTCCGATCGCCACTCGATGATTTGTGGGGCTGAGGTAACGTGGGATAGTGCGGACTCCGTATCGGGTAAGAAGCAGTCTAAAGGATTGACGCTATTTGGTGCGCTGGGCGATGTGCTATATCGCGATCGCGGCTTTGCCACCTCTAAGCCCGTTACTGCTGAGTTCTATTTCCCAAATCCAGAAACGCTTTGTCTGAGAACCGAGTACAAAGACTCTGTGTTCGAGGAGGAGCTGAAGCTGGTTGGTCAGCAATATCGCACTCGCCAAACGATCATTTCTCGCGCAGGTGAGCAACAGATGATCGGGCAATACCTGGAAAAGCGATTGGCTTAGGCAGAGCGCTTAAACAAGCCAATCTTTTCCCTATACCCTCGTCCCCAGGTTCTACCTGGGGATGCGTGTTTTAAGGCTCTGCCTGGTAACGAGCAGAACGAGAAACTAGCTTGCTTAAAGTCCGTTTTTGTCAATGTGGTTGGCGATCGCATTAATAGTTTCCCGAATAGCACGTTCATTGCCGCTGTAATCTAGCACGATGCTAACGACGTAGTATTCATCGTCCAGCATAAAGGCAACGGTTGTACCTAACGCCTTCGAGTTTTGCCCAGTTTTTTCGCCCATCCAGAAGGCTTTCGAGTTTCGTAAGCCCTGATGACCCAGCACCAGATCATCCTGGCTCATTAGCGTCTTGATCAGCTCATCATCACCCGGATTCTCCTTGTTGTAGATCGACACCATCATTTCAGTCAGTTCATCGGTGTTGATCTGATTTGGGCCAACGCCGGCATTAGCTGGATAAGTGCGTTCGCCAACGAGTTTGGTATTGACGCGAGTGACTCGGTAACCGCGATCGCTCAAAATTTGGTTGATGCGATCGCGTCCTACGTAATCGATGAGCTGATTTGTGGCAATGTTGCTGCTGTGTTCGATCATCCGCAACAGGACTTGTCGTAGCGGGTATTCTGCCCCCACCCAAACGTCAGATGCGTCTTCGGTGTAGTTTCCTCGGCTAATCGAAATGGGCGTATCAAGATCAATGTTGTCGGAATTGACCTTTTCCATCACGGCGATCGCCACTGGCACCTTGATTAGGCTGGCGGGACTGGCGGGCGGTGCGCTGCCGTTCAAGCGGCGGCATTCTCGCGAGGCTGCACGACAGACCGTGATGTGAACTCGATCTGAGCCAAGTCCCGTCTTTTCAGCGATCGGTTCCAGGTAGCCAGAACGAGCCGTGTCGTAGTTATAGGAAGCGAGTTTCAGGTAGTTTTCGTATTCCTCAGCCTTTTCGCTAGCGTTTTGAGACAAAAAGGATTGCTCTGGCACCGACTTGAGCGAGCTAACCGAATCATTCCAGAGAGAATAAAGTTTTTCTGTCGCTTCTAGCGAACCGTCAGACTGCTGCTGCGCTGTAACCGCCTGATTTGCCAGACGAATTGCTTGGTTCCAGTTTTGCTTTGCCGTCTCCTCAACCTGAATCCGAATTTCTACTGCTTGAAGCGTTTGCAGCATTGCGGTGGGTGGCGAAAAGATTCCTGCTTCATCGCCATTGGGAAAGACCGAAGCCTGATCCAAGTCAGCCTGAAGGCGATCGCGCATCTCATAAAGTTGCTCCAACGACTCGACCGTGGGCAGTTCGGGTGGCTCAGCATAGGGCGTTTCGATCGGGGGAGCCAGCGCTAAGGGGGGGTTAGCAACAGACAAACCCGCTACCATGCCTATGGCAACCACTGGAATAACGAGTAGATATGCGACCCGGCGCATTAATTGACCTCACACCGAAGAGATAGCAGCATCAAACGCAAGCAAACTCAATCAAAATTAAATATAAGGGTATTTACGCACTTGTTTGCAGTTTTTCAGCAAACGGACAAATTAATCTGTTTGCAAATTAGCTTTTTGCCAGATCTCTTGATGTAACACCTGCTAGCAACAGACTCCACACTTGAGCAAAATCAGCGTCAATGCCCGGATCGCTCCACTCAGCAGCATGAGCCGGATGATGAAACCGGGCAGTCGCACTAAAAATTGCTCTAGCGACCTGATGCGGATCAGAAGCCTGAAACTGTTGACTAGAAATGCCTTGTTTAATAATTTGCGTGAGTTGTCCAACTAGCTCGTCAACGTGGGCTTGAACGACCTCTCGTGATTCCTGGGCGATCGCATGATAGGTCGCAAACAGTTCTGGATCGTCTAATACTTTTTGTCGCTTGAGCGACATTAACCGCTCTAGCCAGTGATGTAGCCGTTCAGCCGCAGTTCCTTGTTCCTGCACAATTTCGGCTAGCGGTGCAGAGACTCGGTGCAGCCATCGTGCGGCGACTGCATCGCGAAGGGCAACTTTGCTCGAAAAATGTCGATAAATTGAGCCATGACTCACCTCTAGCACTCGTGCGACATCTACCACAGTTGCCTTGCTAGGTCCATAGCGACGCAACACATCTTCCGCTACGTCGAGGATTCGATCTGAAGTCAAGGCTGAGTCATTCATGCTGATGTTTCTATGCGATCGCGAACTTTATTAGAACTTAAATAGGGAGATAAAACCAGAATGGCATTCTGGTTTTATCTCCCTTGAACAAGTTTGGTAAGAATTTGCTTTTAGCGTCTTTCACTGTCTAGCATAGCCATCTGTCCTGCATCATAGCGGTCGCCCGCTACTGCATCCGGAGGAATTGCCGCTTCAATCTGAGATAGTTGTTCTGCACTCAGGTTTAGATCTAAAGCGCCTAACGCTTCCTGGAGGCGATCGCGACGACGGGCTCCAATCAGCGGAACGATGTCATTGCCTTGAGCCAAGACCCAGGCGATTGCCACCTGCGCCACCGTTGCATCTTGAGCCTGAGCAATCTCGCGCAGTGCTTCTACCAGAGTCAAATTTCGGTCTAGATTTTCGCCAGAGAAGCGGGGCAGGTGGCTACGAAAATCTTGTGCTGTTTGCGATCGCTCCTTTGACCAGCGACCACTCAACAGCCCCCGTGAGAGAACGCCATACGCCGTGACACCAATGCCCAATTCTCGCACCGTTGGCAAAATTTCTGCCTCGATGCTGCGGCTTAGCAAAGAATACTCGATTTGCAGCCAGGTAATTGGGTGAACCGCATGGGCGCGTCGAATTGTGTCTGCACCAACCTCTGATAAGCCAATCTGCCGCACATAACCAGCTTGAACCATTTCGGCGATCGCCCCAATCGTCTCCTCGATCGGTACTGTTGGGTCAAGCCGTGCGGGTTGGTAAAGGTCAATGTAATCAGTTCCCAGACGTTGCAAGGTGTAGGCAAGCGAAGTCTTTACGGCTGCTGGGCGACCATCGAACCCGATGAAATTACCATCGGGCGATCGCATCGCCCCAAACTTGACCGCAATGAACACCTCTTCTCGCCGCCGTCCAGCCAAAGCCTCGTGCAGCAGCAGTTCGTTGTGTCCCATGCCATAAAAGTCACCCGTATCGAGCAGCGTGATTCCTGCATCTAGCGCAGCATGAACCGTTGCAATGCTCTCTTCTCGGTCTGCGGGGCCATACATACCCGACATGCCCATGCAGCCCAAGCCAATCGCCGATAGCGAACTGTTTCCAATCTGACGCATTTGCATAGCGACTTCTCCACTGTCGTGATAGAAACAGTATCGCATGACGAATGACAGAAATCAATATCTGTCATTCTTAAGTTGTCAGAGCAGAGCGATCGCTACAAAGCAACAATCTTCAAAGTCTGTAAACGGTCGATTGCCCAGCCGATGTAGTCAGCAACAAATTTCAGGAGCCTCGTCTCATCGCCGGTAAAGGGACGGTGACAGGACGTACCAACATGGAAGACTCCCAAAACCTGATCCTTAATGCGTAAAGGCACTCCTAGCATAGATATCAGCCCTTTAGTGCGGAGCACAGGGCTGACAACCTCAATGTCCGACAAGTTTGCCACAACGACAGGTTCGCCCGTTTCAGCAACTTGTCCTGCAAAGCCATGTCCTAACGGAATTCTAATTTTCTCTAAAATTTCCTCTTCTAACCCAAGCGTGGCTTGAATGGCTAGTCGTTGCTCATCTTTTCTGATTAAAAGAACGGTTGCCGTCTCTACCTCCAACATCTGACAGACGCTATGCAGCAAGTTGTGCAGGAAATGCTGTAGCAGAAAATCTTCTGACTCTCCAAAAACTGTATGGCTAGAAGCTTTAATGTGCTGCTGAAGTAACTCAAGACCTTTCTCGCGATCGGCACTGATTAACTTAAAAACTTCTTCGGTCTCAGCCACCACAGCTTGGAGCGATGCGGGCAGATAGCTTAGATCACGATAGTGCATGTCTTGGCTAGCGGGTGCTGCAACTAGTTCCTTGGGCTTGCGGCTAGAAACTACCTTTGCGGGTACACCCACTGCAATGGAATAGGGGGGAATGTCTTTGGTCACAACTGCCGCTGCACCGATCACACTGCCTTCACCAATAGTGACCCCATCCAAAATCCTGGCACCACTGCCAATCCAGCAATTATCCTCAATTACAATTCCTTTGCAAGTCACTCCCTGCTCCTGAATTGGACGCTCCAAATTTGTGAATCGATGTTGATTAGCATAGATTCCTGTATGGGAGGCAATCATGCAGTAGCGACCAATTTTAATTGGACCGGGACCAGCAATGCAGACATAAGGCGCAATATAGGTTCTGTCACCGATTTCAATTCGGCAGTTTGCCCGACTTCCTCTGATGTCTACCCCGCGATCAATGTTGACTTGTTCTCCAATTAAAATTTGATGATTGTCCCCCATACATTTGATGTGAACGTCTTGCCTGATGTAAGACTTTTTACCAATCGTAATCTTGCTATCTACACCGGCTGCATCAAGACGTGCTCGGCTTTCAATCAAAACATTACTACCAATCTCAATGCTCTCAGGGGCAGTGAACTCTACGCCTTCTCGAATGGCGCAGCCATTTCCTAATTCAGCGAATAACCCTCGATAAAGTAAACCTCTCAACTTCGCGCCTGGTGATTTTGGAATCCATCCAAATAGCGGAATGAGTATAGTTTTTCTAGGCATGGCGATCGCTTTCCTTTGAATTGAAGAGGTAAATGCGTAAAGGCTCTGATATGCAGCTTTTGCCCAAGAAGTTTGCCGCGAATGGTTGAGCTTACTGTTGCAAAAGCTTTGGATTTTCCTGTACACCCTGAAGACAGCACAGTCTTTCCTGGCATTAGCTACTCAGGTTATGTGCCGCGATACGGCGATCCTATTTGAGTTAGACGAGTAAATAGCTAACTCCCTAAACCGTTCCTACTTACCTTTAATAGGACGACCTAAACAGCCACCACCAGAATTAAGGATCGACCGAATAAGGGAAAACACTGTGAAAATTTTATCTAGATTACTTATGATCTCCTGAAAATTACTGAGGACTTCATAAGAAATTTACGATGAAGCGATACTTACTTAACGTGAGCCGAGGATGCTGCCCAATTTAGATAACGTGAGTTCGGGATAAGGAGGGGCGAAATAGATAGAGTTGAAAGTACCTAATTTTTAACTCATCTAACCGCCCCATGCTTAGTCTAGAATCCCTGTTCTGTCATGTCGATGA
>NZ_JACJPJ010000064.1:0-4561 GCF_014696015.1 Oculatella sp. FACHB-28
TTTGCAGGACGTTATCGCAACCGCAGAAAACGGTTTGGCTTGCGCTTGAACCTGATTGCTGGCTTACTCAACTATGAATTGGCACATGCCTCTTGATTCATGCAGGAAGTCTAATGTCCAGCGACGTTCTGGTGCAGCATGCATACAAGAGATGGCGCGTCCAACCAGCGGATCCATGATGCCGCGCATCCAGCCGACAGATTTGTGCAGGTCTGTCGCCAGATACGTGCGAAGGGACTGCATAAAGAGCAGATCGGCGAGTTTAGCAACCACTAGATTTGAGCCTGGCTGCTCTTGGGCAAGCTCCTCCGCAATGACATTCAGGATTGTTTTCAACCAGGGTGCATGACAGTCCGTTCCGCTACGGATGACAAGCACAGGCGGCAGCGCGGTGAGTAGCGGGTTTCGGCGGGGGTCACCGAAGGAAAAGATGCCGACAAGGATCACGCTCTGCGAGCCGCCGCCACCATGCTGGAGTTGAACTACTTCTCGGTAGCGCATACCGCGCCGGTATGGTTCAACCCCCGTCTCGTTGAGCAGCGCTACCAGCGAAACCGAAGGAGCATTTGCGGAGTCGAAACTAGTCATCTCGTGAGACTCTCCGCTTGGAAGCACCAAGAAGTCTCCCTCATATAGGTCGTAAACGCTGTCTGCAGTTTCGATGCGGGCTTTACCGGAAAGCACTGCGTAAAACGGTGCGACAGAGCTGGCACTCTTCTGAATGCGCCAAGGATCGGTCGCCGCCAGCCGACAGAACACGCAGCCTTCCTGACGCAAATCGGCAAGAATTTGATCGATGACATCCATAGCAAGACGATCGCGAATGAAATACAGACGAACACACATGCACCGTCTGCTTTTTGATTTTAAGGTGAAGGAGTAAAGCAGGACGTTCTGTCTGGAACAGAAATAAGGAAGAGCAAATGCAGATATTTGTGACTGGTGCGACCGGGTATATTGGTCGCGTTGTGACAGAACAGGCGTTAGCTGAAGGACACGACGTATATGGGCTGTCGCGCAATGAAGCAGGTGATGCTCAATTGAAAGCTTTGGGTGCGATTCCAGTACGTGGAGATCTCGCTAGCCTGGATATACTTCGACAACAGAGTTCTGAAGCCAATGCCGTGTTGCATCTGGCCTACATCCACGACTGGAGCATGGACTATGAAGAGATTCTACAAATTGATGGGGCTGCAGTAGGTGCGTTGGGTGAGCCTCTACACGGAACCGAGAAGGCGCTCGTGGTGACTTCTGGTACGGCGGTGGTTGACTCAGATCCGGCGGGTAATGAAACCACAGAGGATTCACCGCTGTCGCAAATCTTCGTCTTGAAGGAGCGTATTCGTTCCGAGCGTCATGCACTGAGCCTGAGTGAGAGAGGTGTGCGGGTAAGCGCGATTCGTCTGCCGCCTTATGTCCATGGTCGTGGCGGTAGCTACTTCGTGCCATTGCTGATGCAAATGGCTGCAAAAGCTGGCGAGTCCATCTATGTGGATGATGGCAGTCTGTGCACCTCAGCTGTTCACGTCGATGATGCGGCGACGCTGTATCTTCTGGCAGCAAAGGCGGCAAAAGCGGGTAACGTTTTCAACGGCACCGGATCGACAACCGTGACGTTGCGGGCACTCGCCGAAGCGATCGCAGCAGCACTGGATCTACCCGTGCGATCGGTCAGCCGCGAAGAAGCGGAGATGCAATGGGGTCAATTCCTGACTGCGTTTGTCCAATTTGAAAATTGATCGTCCAATCGCAAAGCAGTTGAGCAATTGGGATGGCAGCCGAAAGGCATCGACCTGCTCACGGACATCTGTGCCGGATCATACCAAGAGATGGTGGTAAGACTCCAACAAGGCTGAGTTTGTGATGCCGGATGGATTCTAGTTGACAGAATTAACAACTGTCGTTGAGTACTCTTTAGCAGCAGAAACTCATTGTTTCATCAAATACGTGAGATTTTACTGACCAACAATATCACGGCAGAAGGATTTTCGGTTGTGTCGCAAAAACTTATTAAGGACAACCGATCAGTATCGTAGGGTATGTAAATAGATTTGTGTCAAAGATCCAAATCATAGAGGAGAGCGATCTTCATAAGCGATCGCAAACTGACAGGGCATCAAAGTAAACAATGGGGTAAACTCACTCCAAGGGGCGATTCTGCCACAGTTTACGTTCTTCTTCGACCGCATCGGTGACATTAGAAATTAGCCCCGCCGATACTTCGACTCCATACAGGTCTTGCAATTGAGCTTGAATGTCACGAGTGCTCATCCCTCTGGCATACAAGGTCAAAATCTTGTCATCAAAGCCATCCAAGCGGGTCTGGTGTTTCTTAACGATCAAGGGTTCAAATTCGGAGTTTCGATCTCTTGGAATGGCAATTTCGGCTTCGCCAAATTCTCCTTTAATCGTTTTCTTGCTATGTCCATTGCGACGATTAGTCGGTTTTGCCGCTTGAGTTTGGGGCTTTTGTGCTTCCAGGTGAGTCTTCATTTCTGCCTCCAAACAGCGTTCTACTAAGGCTTTGGTCAATTGTTTCAAAATTCTACCCTCGCCCAGTAGGTCTTCGGGTTCCTTGTAGCCTTGTAGCAGTTGGTCTAGCAGTTCGGGTTGAAAGGTCATTGTGTTCATGTCTCTGCGCTAGTAGTTCATTAGATCTCAACTTCTGACCTTTGACACAATTTATTTTAGTGCAACACGTTCTCTCGAAACTAACTCTAGTTGGAGGATGAGAGGCAAGGTCATTAAACCTTGACAACTGATGTCCGATGAGGGTGAAAGCCCCTCCCTCCTGGTAGTGCCAGGTTCACGACTAGCCATCAACGCCTGAAGCGGGGTTAAACGGCGGTAACTGGAAGCCTACTCTAGAATCCCGTCTAGCAAGCTGTATAGGGATACGCAAGGAATCCATGTTTGAAGGGTCGTGAGTTGTGAGCGGTGAAATCAGGCTGAAACACCGCAGCCAAAAGGCGAAGGATAAGAGGCGGGCAACTTAAATTGTGACCCGTAACTACTCTCAAGAAACCCGGTCTAGAGTGGAGTCCTAAGTACAGCAACTATCAGACATCAGAACGTGTCGCGATATTGGCGAGTAAACCAGGGAGATGGATGGGTATTTCAAACTAATGATGGACTGAAACTCTGTCGTCATAACGAAACACCAATCCGTCGCCATATTAAGGTTCAAGCCAATCGCTCACCGTACGATGGGGACTGGGCTTACTGGGGAACAAGGCTCAGATCATATCCTAAGCTACCCCCACTGAGAGCATTACTGCTCAAGCAGCAACGGGGTAAATGTACTCACTGTGGACTTAACTTCTGTTCAGATGATCTCATCAAGGTACATCACCAAGATGGAAATCATGGCAATCCAAGCCTGAATAATCTGAAACTGCTGCACTGTCATTGCCACGACCAGGCACATGGAGCAGCGACAACACCTAAAACTGGTATTCCTGACAATGAACCAGGTTGGAGAGAAGCCGGATCCCCGGAAACAGGCAAGTCCGGTTTTGAAGCCAAGCAGGTGGGGCGACCTGCCTGCTTAGGTTAACCCAATCCCAATGTTTGAACTAATTTTGACCGCTTACGCAAAAAACTACACTCTCGCGTTTTCATTTGCGCTTCATTGGGCATCTTTAAAAACGAAACTCCCCCGGCATCCGTGCAACCGAGGGAGCTTCTGCAAGCATTTAGGACCCAATCCAAGAATACCCATGAAACATTCAATCTTCTTCCCTAACCACACATCTTGGTTGAATGCATTGAAGATAAGCATTCCAGGTTACTTGTGTGGTGTTGGAGTCTTCGCTTTTTCTTTCTGGCAATATGCGTTTATTTCTATCGTGCTGGCAACAGCTCAGGGGACCAATCCGCTAGGCATACTAATTATTGATTTATTAGCATTGCTAGCAGGTATTGCCTGGTACTTCCTACTAATTCTTATTTTTTCACTACTGCTGCGTTTGTTGTGGTCTAACCCACCTGAATGGCTCAAACCATCAATGCATTGGTTTAGAGTGCTTTATGATTTCAACGTCATAATTTTTGCCACTCTACCTATATTTTTGATCTTCCTAGCTGGTGTTGCAGCTAATGAATCAATCGACCTTATGAAGTCAGCAAGCTATCAATTGCATTTAGAAAAAGTGCTTTTAAACTTTTCTTGGCTATGGGTGATTGCTGCTGCTTACCTGTATCAAATCGAATTTGTAGTGAAGAATCGAAGGAAAGTTAAGAAGTGTTAGTTACCTCTGCCCCATCCCCCTGTGGCTTCATCAAGCCTAACAGTCAACTCCTCCAATCTGTTAGAAATTGCTAGCACTAAAACCTTCGCTTCGATTAAGGTCGTGTGTTCTCATCAACAGATAGGAGTTGATAACGAAATCATGGTGGCACGAGCATAATTGTCAATACTCCTCAAATAATGACACCAGGAAGGACTCATACGGAATCCGGTTATGGAGTAGCACTATAAGATAGGAGGATGGGACGCACAATTACACTGGCAAAACACCTCAGTCGTGAGGAATTAAAAACTCGCTATCAAAACAGCAGT
>NZ_JACJPJ010000065.1:0-127000 GCF_014696015.1 Oculatella sp. FACHB-28
ACTGCCTGTTAAACTTAGTCTGTGGCTTGATCGCCTACTGCCACCAACCCAAGAAGCCCTCCCTGCTCATTGACACTGCTCTGCCTGCGTTTGCTTAAGCCGAATTGACGTTAAAAACAGTTCCAGTCCTGAAATCCAGTAGCGATCTGAGGCGTCTGCTTTTTGAATCTGGTAGCGTCCTTCGGTCAGTGCATAAACTTCTACGTGTCCCGTGTCAGGTCGAAAGATGATGTAGTGGGGAACCTGCATCACCTGTTCATAGAAGAACCACTTGCCGACCGACTGCGTAAACTCAACCGAATATTCTTCGCCGTAGGTTGCAGATAAAAACTCCATCACCACTTGGGGAACGCTGCCCTCAGTGTGTGGCGTATAGCTGCGGCGAGACTCAGGTCGTTGCCAGGGCTGCACTGGACGGACATACATCCAGTCAGGTGCTTTACAAATAGTTCGGTCTTGAATGGCAGCGCAGAGGGCAAAATTGGAGACGACCAAAGCATCCTGCATCAACTCAGGAAATGCAGTAAGTGGCTGTCGTAGAGCGGCTGCAAGCAGGGGTTGATCGGTGTTTTCCACGGGGTCATCAGGCAGAATGAAGTCCTCTGGCAGGAGGGGCCAGGTAATTTTGAGATGGGCGATAGGAGCTTGGGTTGCAGTAGATGTGACAGTAGACATTCGCAATCTCCTAATCCAAAAACGTTCTAAATCAAAAAGCCTGAATCCACTCTTTCACTTCGTATTCAGTCCAGATGCCGTTTTGCCAGTAGGGGTCTTCTTCGACCAACTGTCTTACGGTAGGCTCGTCCTCAGCCTCATATACCCCAAACACCTGAGTCAGATCTTGAGTTGGGCCAATTGTGACCAACGCTCCAGATTCCTTTAGCTTAGCAAGCCGATCTAGATGCGCCTGACGATAGGGAGAACGCTTCTCCAACACGTCATCACAGTAGCTTCCCCACATCACGTATTTAGGCATAAACCAGTATCTCGGTGAATTGATCTACAAAAGATTTTGGCAGCACAGGCAAAACCCACACTGCCAAAAATCATTACAGATTTAGGACTTCTTGAGAAGTCAACCCTTAAGCGGGTTTTGAAAGGTTGAGTTCTTACGGGCGACGCGCATGAGAACTCAACCTTTCGAGTGAACTCTAACTTCTCGGATCGACCCCAAACTTTTCAATCAAAGCATCTCGAACTTTGCGGTGCACGGGTTCGACATCTTCATCAGTGAGGGTGCGATCGCCTGCTCGATAAACTAACCGCAGTGCCAAACTGCGCTTTCCTTCAGGGACATTCTCTCCTCGATATTCGTCGAATAGCTCTACTGATTCCAAAAGTGTGCCCGCTGCTTTCTTAATTGCCCGCTCAATCTCAGAAACGGATACTTTTGTCGGGGCAAAGAAGGCAATGTCGCGATCGGAAGCTGGGTAAGTCGAGTAGGGTTTGAATGCGGACGCAGTGTTTTCCTCTTGCTCCATTTGGGCAAACATCACATCCAGGTCTAGCTCAAAAACATAAACCTCATTGGGTAAGCCCCTTTCTTGGCGAAGCTGGGGATGCAGTTGACCAAACGTACCCAGACGGTTTCCCTGAACCCAGAGAGAGGCCGTTCTTCCAGGATGCAAGAGAGCGTTACGGCGATCGGGCTGATACTCAACGGACAGTCCTAACCGTTGAAAGGCACTCTCCATCATTCCTTTCGCCTCAAACCAGGTAATCGGCTGTTCTCGCCCGCCGCGCACCCACTGCCCCTGGCTGGGGTCGCCACCCAGGATGCCAGCAACCATATCCGTTTCGTTTAAGCCTTCCTCTTCTCGCCAAAATACTCGCCCAATTTCAAACCCATTCAGTGCTCCGTTCCCCTGCTCCAGGTTGTACTGGAAGGCATCAATTAGCCCAGACAGAAGCTCAGTGCGAAGGGCTGAGTATTCTGCGAACAAAGGATTTGCCAACGAAATTTGGTTTTCTTTGTCTGGTTTCACCAGAGAATAGTGAATCAGTTCGGTTAGTCCGACGGCTCGAAACGCCTGCTGAATCTTTTGAGTTAGTGCTTGCTCAACAGAAAGGTATCCTGGCTCAGTTTTGGCAGGTAGAGTGTCGCAGAAATTGTTGTAGCCGTAGAGTCGAGCAATTTCCTCAATCAGGTCAATTTCTCGCTCCAAATCCCGGTAACGATAGGGCGGAACGGTGACACTCCAAACTCGCTCTTGAACTGGAACCAGCGTACAGCCCAAGGCAGTCAAAATGCGCTCAATGTCTTCAGGCTGTAGTTCGCCAACGTCTTCGTCCATGTCTTTGGGGTCGGTCGTAGCGGCGCTTGAGAGCGCCTCTGCATCCAGTTCGATTGGCCCAAGTACCTGATTGACGCGGTCAAGGCGTAACTCAATGGTGCGAGTTGCTGTTGCCTGACTAGAACGTGAGTCAGCGATCGCCTGCACCGTTGTTACCCCCCCTGCCAATTCTGAAATTAGATGAATGGCTCTGCGGCAGGCGATCGCCAGTTCTGCCTGATTTACGCCCCGCTCATAGCGAGCAGAAGCCTCCGTCCGAAGCCCCTGAGAGCGAGCCGAGCGGCGGACTGCCACAGAATCGAACAGGGCTGCCTCCAGCATCAAATTTTGCGTATCGGCAAAAACCTCAGTTTCTTCACCACCCATCACACCAGCCAGCGCTACGGGTTTATCGTTTGCCGTAATTAGGAGCGTTTGCTCATGTAGCGTTCGTTTTTGGCTGTCTAGAGTGGTCAAAGACTCCCCAGAGTTAGCAAAGCGAACGCCAATCGTCAGGTTATCAGTGCCGACGACAGAGCGCAGGCGATCGCGGTCAAACGCATGAAGGGGTTGCCCCCATTCCAACAGAACGTAGTTGGTAATATCTACAACATTGTTGATCGGGCGCGTTCCTGCTGCCTGGAGCCGGCGCTGAAGCCATTCAGGCGAGGGTGCAATCTTCACCTGCTCTATGATTGTGCCAATGTAGATCGGGCAAGCTTCAGGTTCAGAAACTTTCACAGCTAAGCTTGGACTGGTTTCGACTGAAAGCTCAGGCACATTGGACAGTTTCAACTTAGCCCCTGTCAAGGCTGCTACTTCTCTTGCTACCCCGACCATACTGAGTGCATCTGCTCGATTTGCTGTTGAGGTCAAATCCAGCACCACGTCATCCAAGCCCAAAAGCGGGCGAGCATCACTGCCGACCTTCAAGGAATCTTGCTCAAAGTGATGGATACCTGCAGACTCTTTCGCAAGCCCAAGCTCTGCCAGAGAGCAGATCATGCCCTCCGAGGCGACATCCCGCAGCTTACGAGGGCGAATCTTTAAGTCTACAGTTGGTAAATAAGTCCCCACTGTGGCAACAGGAACGTAAAGATCTGCCTTGACGTTAGACGCGCCACAGACGATGGTGGAAGGGGAGCCTCTGCCAATATCAACCTGACAGACATTGAGTTTGTCTGCATTGGGGTGTGGCTCACAGCTCAACACTTTTCCGACTACGACACCATCTGCCCAAGTGCGACGGTCTTCAATTTCTTCGACCTCAAATCCAGCCATTGTTAGCATTTCTGCTAATTCTTCTGGACTCATTGTCAGGTCTACTAGTTCTCGCAGCCAGTTTAGTGAGATACGCATTGCCTAACTTGCTCTTTAACTCTAGGTCGGTCTACAATAGTGCCCCACCATTCTACCGCTCAACTGTGAGAAGCCTCTGAAATGATGGAAGCTTGCTACGAGTCTGTGGTGCTTTGCCATAACTGGGTGCAACCCCTCCACTGTGCCATCTTCTCCTCCCTTAAACTACAGAGAATCGGGTATTCACAAGGATTTTAAGGAAAGTAGGGTGAGCTTTAGCAACTCTTCAAGAGATTTTCCGCAAACTTGGCGCTTTATCTCGTCTTTCTTGGAAAGATAATAGAAGTTAAGGTGTCTACGTCTAGAAGTGGATGAAGTGATGCCCCGGCGACTGACATAGCGAGTGATGCCGCATGAGCTACTGCTTAAATCCAGCCTGTCCTAACCCCGAAAATTTAGTTCATACCGAGCTTTGCCAGGCTTGCGGCTCCAAGTTGCTGCTGCGCGATCGCTACCGAGTTCTCCAAACCCTCGGTCACGGTGGTTTTGGGGCAACGTACCTGGCTAAGGATGAGTCATTACCAGGTTTTCCCCATTGCGTCATTAAGCAGCTTCGCCCAGCCGCATCTTCTCCTCACGTGCTGCAAATGGCACGAGAACTGTTTAAGCGCGAAGCCAAAACCCTTGGCAGAATCGGAAATCACCCCCAAATTCCTCGACTGCTAGATTACTTTGAAGCCAACCAAGAATTTTACCTGGTACAGGAGTATATTAGCGGCTCTACCCTTCAGCAAGAGGTTAAACGTTCTGGCCCATTTAGCGAAGCCGGGGTCAAGCAGTTTCTCAGCGAAGTCTTGCCGATGCTGCAGTACATTCACAGCCAACAGGTGATTCATCGCGACATCAAGCCTGCTAACCTGATTCGCCGCTCTCAGGACAAAAAGCTGGTATTGATTGATTTCGGGGCAGTAAAAGACCAGGTAAATCCGACTCGTGCTGGCGCTTCTGAGCAAACTGCTCTAACGGCCTATGCGATTGGCACTCCGGGTTATGCTCCACCTGAGCAAATGGCAATGCGTCCAGTCTATGCCAGTGATATCTATGCCCTTGGAGTCACCTGCATTTATTTACTAACTGGGAAGTCGCCAAAAGACCTAGACTATGACCCTGCAACCGGAGAAATGCTCTGGCGGGAGAAAGTTCACATTAGCGATCACTTTGCTGATGTTTTGCGGAAGATGCTGGAGGTCTCGGTTCGCCATCGCTACCAGTCTTCCAACGAAGTTTTGAGGGCACTCGATCTTGAGCCTTATCTTGATAGCTTAGCTCAGGGCATGGTCACCAAACCTAATCGACCTCTCTATCAAGCTGAGCCGGAGTATTCTCCTTCTGTTGACCTGAATGACACCACTCCATCTACCCCATCCTCTCGGATGGCGGCCGCAATTCGGGCGCGACAGCAAGCCAGAGCAGCATCCTCTGAAGCGACCAGCTTACAGCCTGGCTCTCCTCGACGTAGGCTTATGACCCAAAAAGCTTCTTTATCTACTGCTATCAAATCTAAGGGGACTGCTGGGGTACCTTCTGCGGCACCTAAACTGGCTTCTACTGACCTGCTCACAGCCTATGCTAAGGGAAGAAGGGACTTTACTTCTCACGATCTCAGCTTATTAAACTTACAACGAGCTAATCTTGCTGAAGCAAATTTCCATCAGGCGAAGCTACAGAAGATTAACTTTCAGGGCGCTAATTTGTTTAACGCTGACTTTGGTAAAGCCAGTCTAAGTCACGCTGTTTTACGAAATGCAAATATGGCGAGAGCTTACTTGAGTCATGCTGATTTAGAGGGAGCAGATTTGCGTGGTGCAGACCTGAGCTTTGCCTACTTGAGCAATGCCAATTTACGCGGCGCAAATCTGTGTGGGGCTGATTTGACAGGAGCAAAAGTTTCTGAGGAACAGCTTGCTACAGCTCGAACAAACTGGACAACCGTTCATCCCAGCGGCAAGCGAGGCGTATGGTAGCGAATGGCTACAAGATTGCCCAGTGCCTAAGTTTTGAATCTGCTATCTTATCTAGGCAATCCTGGTCTAGTTGAGAAGGAATCTAGTTATGGCTGATTCAAATTCTAAGCGTCGTGGCAAGGCAAAACCCGCTCGGAATCTTAGTCCCGAAAAGTATGCCCGTTTGAGGGCTGAGGCGAAGGCACCTTACCGAGGCTTGAGGCAGTTTGTTTATGTTGCTTTTGGTGCATCTGGACTGATCGGAGCTTTTGTTTTTTTCACACAACTGCTTGCAGGTCGGGAAGTTGGCGCTGCTTTTCCCAACTTTGCACTCCAAGTTGGAGTGGTAGCGCTAATGGTCTGGCTGTATCGCTTAGAGCAGAAAGGTAAAGTGAAAGATGAGGGATGAAGAGGTGTGAATATATTTGAAGTTTGGGGAACAAAAGGTTGAGAATCCTGAGGAAGGGAAACACAAAGAAAAGATTACAAAATTGAGGAGCCGCGAAAATCTCCGGCAATATAGTAAAAGCTCAATCGGGATCAGCCGATATAAAGGTCCTGACTATAACTTCCTGTGAATAAATAATGCCGAGTGCCAGCCCACAAAGGGCTGGCACTCGGCATTTATGGTCGCCGCTTAAGAGATTTCCGAAGCTATCCTCTCAGCTATTGCAAAGGATTAACATCAGAGCTAAGCACTAAGTATGGTGAGGGAATTGCCTCAGCTTGACCCGCGTTAACTAGAGCCTGATAAATAAAGGCCGCTACATCTGCCCGGGTGGCAACCTGATTAGGGTTTAGCTGCTGCACGTTGGGGTAGTTGACGACAATGCCTCGCTGAGTGGCAGCGGCGATCGCCCCTGTCGCATAAGCCGGAACCTGTCCAGCATCCTGGTAACGAGTTAGCGCGGTCGTATCACCAGTAGGCAGCTTTAAGCCCGATGCCAGGGAAACGAGTGCCTGAACCCTAGGAATTTGTTGATTGGGTCGGAAGGTTGCATCTGGATAGCCGCTAAGGAAATTTCCCCGGTAGGCTGACTGAATTGCGGCATTGCCCCAAAAATCTGAGCGAACGTCAGGGAAAGTAATTCCCGATCGCTCTGGAGTGGGTGAAAAAGCAGCATTCACAATGGCGGCAAACTGGGCACGAGTGACGGGCTCATTAGGACGGTATGTGCCATCGGGAAAGCCACCAATTACATCTCTGTTAGCTAAGGCTTCGATGTATGCTGCGGCCCAATGTCCTGTCACGTCTGAAAACCTGGATGCGCCTGCAACCGTAGCTGCGACAAAGTCAACGGAGCCAGAGATTTGTTCGGGGTCAATCTGATTGCCAACTGCAACAATCGTGTTGCTACGGGTAGCGTTGTAGAGGTCATAGCGACCGTTGTTACGGATCAGGTTTTCTCCAGGGCTTTCGGCGGTACCCAAGTCAGGTTGAGCATTGGCGATCGCCACTACACCATCACGGGTATTGCTCTCAATTACATTATTTCGTAAAACCGGACGAGCGTTGTTAGAAACAACGATGCCATCTACGTTCTGAACGACTTGATTGTTTTCTACTCTAGGGGACGAGTTGTCGCCGATCGCAATTCCAAATCCAGTGCTCTGGAAAATGTTGCCGCGAATTTCACCCTGGGCAGTCCGAGCAACCGAAACGCCATTCCCCTGATTGTTGGTGAAGACGTTGCCTTCGATCGTGGGGGCAGCTGTACCGGTGACAAAGATACCGTCTCGCAGGCTATTGGAAAGTGTGCTGTCGCGAATGCTAGGGTTGGTGGATTCTACCCAAATAGCAGTGCCGCGACTGTTAGGGTTGGTGACGGTGACACCGCGAATCGAGCTATCAGATTCTGCTCGGATCGTCACGTTCTGGACGGCAAAAGTGGGGCTGGCATAACTGCCGCTGCCAATGATCAGAACCGTTTGTCCCTTAGTCGATTCATCACCTCGCAAGATTACATCAGGTCGGACGACGATTGGAAAAACTTCACCTGTGTCGCGGGTGTAGCTACCAGGCGCAAGTTGAACGACCGTATTAGGCTGTGCCTGCTGCATCGCGTAGCTGATGGTGCGAAAGGGAGTTGATTCCCTACCTGCGTCAGGGTTGTCTGTCCCCAGGGTCGGGTTGACATGAAGGACCGTGGCATTTGCGGGAATTTGGGCGGTAATGGAGGAGCCCAGGTTAGCAGGAAGGGGGGCAGCGCTCGCTCCACTCGCTAACAGTAAAAGAGTGGTTATGCCCACAGGAATGGACATTTTGATATGGGGGGAATGTCTTCGTAGCATTACCTTACTAATAGATGGGGGGGTGTGCAGAAATGAATTTATGAATCGATTCAAACTTAAACTCCGACTCATGACCGTTTTGCTTAACGCGGGCGCTACGAGGAAAAGCTAGTAAATGTTGTTACTACAGTTGGGACAGGGTTTAAAGACTCTCAGTTCCACACAGGCTAAGCCACGGAAAATACTGCTGGACCTAAATTTTCTTCTAAAGTAAACACCCCAAGTCCCAGCTTTTCACCTACTGGCTTTAGCCTATACTGAAAGCCACCTGGGTCTGGGGCAAGAGGTAGACAGTTCTTAGCCTGTCCCTCAAATTAATCATGCACCGTACCGTTAGGCATGACTGCGCCTCGGAGGTTTGCACGAGTTAAGTCGGCATAAGTGAGATCTGTGTTGCTGAGATTTGCATGGCTAAGATTCGCTTTGCTGAAGTTTGCACCTTTTAGTTTGGCGGCTCTCAGATCAACACCCTCCAAGTTTGCTTTGCTCAGGTTTGCCCACCTTAAATCTGTTCCTCGTAGTGACGCTTCCTGGAGATTTGTACTGAATAGGTAGGCGCGAGTCATGTATGCCTCTCCGAGGTCTGTCTGCGCCAGGTTAGCTTCATACAAAGAAGCCCCGATAAGCTGAGCCTGGTAAAGAGTGGCGTTACTGAGGTTTGCGTTACTGAGGTTTGCTTGATACAGATCGGCTTGGCTAAGGTTAGCTTTTGCCAGCTTTGCTTCGGTCAGGTCTGCCCAGCGCAAACGAGTATTGCTCAGGTTTGTGCCAATCAGGTTGGCTCTGGTCAGGTCTGCTCGGTTAAGCGTCGTTCCTCGCAGGTCAGCCCCAATCAGGTTTGCTCCAGTCAAATCAGCTTCTTTAAGGGTTGCCCTTCTCAAGTCAACGACAACCAGCTCAGCTGCGTAGAGATTTGCCCCACTTAGTTCTGCGGCTTGTAAATCAGCGTTGCTGAGGTTCGCCCTGCTGAAATCGGCGGTGGTTAGTTTAGCGCCCCTGAGAATGGCTCGACTTAAGTTGGCATTGCTCAGGTTTATTCCTGGCAAGTTTGCACCGTGCAAGTCTGCTTCACTCAGGTCGAGTTGAATTTCAGGGTTTTGGATTCTCCAGGAAGCCCACTTAGCATTTTGGAGGAGCGACAGATGTTCAATCCTTGCCATCGGAAAGCCTCATTCCTTGTGCCCGCCAATTGGGTTTTCTCGCCCAAAGACGTTTTCCATTGCGGCGATCGCCGCCTGAGAACCTGCTAAGATATCTTGCTCTTCGCCGCCCAGATAAAGTCGCCCAAAGCTGCCAACTGCTTGCACCTGAAGAATATTAATCAGCGCTGCTTTTTCTGCCTCGTTTGCAGCTAAAGCGGCGTAGGCAGCAGGCTGAACTTCTAGCACGTAAAGCGTTTGCCCTGCCAGGAGCATTTGTCCGCGACGGTTGCGGTTGATCAGTTGTGCCTGGTGAGCGTCAATATTGCGAATGATTTGGCTGGAAACGACAGACGGTTTAAGGCGATCGCGCTCTTGCACACCTAATGCTTCAAGAATGGCTTTGCCTGCGGCACGAGTTTCTCCTTGGCGGTTAGAATGCACCTCCAGTAGCCCGTATAGCCGCTCGACAAACTGCACCCCTGGACGAACGACGGCAGACTTAAGCGCTACATCGGTGATCCGGTTGATTTCAACGCCAGGCGAGATCTCTACCCACAGAGAGGCATCTCCTGGTAAGGGCAGAAATCCTAGGGAGACTGTGCCAATGTAGGCAGCGTGCTGAGACTGCAAGTTGTCTAAATATACGTAACTGCGAAGTTCTACGCCCAATCTGCGATCTCCGTGTGCTGAGGTCAAACTCCTCAATGTGTAACGATTTGAGTTTACCGCGCTATTCGACTCTTAAGAATGTTATTCGATAGCTTTGCGGAAACGAGCAATAAAAAAACCGTCCATATCGCGCTGATGACACCAAACTTTGAGCCATCCTTCTGGGGTGACAAAAGCATCGCCGGGAGGGTGAGACGGGGGCTGAATTGCCCATTCCGAATGGCGAGATAGGAAGGA
Source organism: Oculatella sp. FACHB-28 (assembly GCF_014696015.1). Taxonomy (NCBI): domain Bacteria; kingdom Bacillati; phylum Cyanobacteriota; class Cyanophyceae; order Oculatellales; family Oculatellaceae; genus Oculatella; species Oculatella sp. FACHB-28. Next base: position 9,916 of record NZ_JACJPJ010000065.1, read on the forward strand.
TTGGGCGATCGCCTCATTCTCGGCGGGATGCAGCGTACAGGTGGAATAAACTAGCACTCCGCCGGGTTTGACCCAGGTTGCTGCCTGGTCAAGCAATTCGGTTTGCAGTTGAGCTAATTCCTGGACGGTTTCTGGGGTTTGTCGCCAGCGGGCATCGGCATGGCGGTGCAAGGTTCCCAGTCCTGAACAGGGAACATCGAGCAGCACCCGATCTGCTTGTTGAGCAAATTGAGTGAATTGACGGCTATCTCCAGCACAGGTCTGGATGCAGGTCAGCTTCAGTCGTTCTGCATTCTGGCGTAGTTTCTTCAACCGCGAAGCATAGCGATCGCATCCCCAAACAATGCCGCGATCGCCCATCAACTCAGCGATGTGTGTTGTTTTGCCGCCTGGAGCCGCACAGCCATCAACAATCGTTTCCCCTGGCTGTGGGTCAAGCAAATGACCTACCAGTTGAGCGCTGCTGTCCTGTACGGTCCAATAGCCCTCCCGGAATCCGGGTAGGTTCTGAATTGACCCCGAATTATCCAACAATCGCAGGGATTGGGGCAGGGCGGCGACCGTAGTGGTTTTGATTCCCACCTCTTGCAGCGCTGATTGAACCTGTTCTAAAGAAGCTTGCAGTGGATTAACTCTTAAGTCAATGTGAGGCGATCGGTTCAGCCATTCACAGAGCATTTCCGTTTCCTCAAAGCCCAATTGCTCCAGCCAAACCTGCACCACCCAGTCGGGGTAGCTGTACAGTACTGCCAGTCGATTGACCGGATCGTCGGGTAGCTGTAGCGGGTCGCCCGTTTCTGCAAGCCGAAGATATTGGCGCAACAGCCCATTGACAAACCCTGCCAATTTCTCAAAGCTGTTTTGCTTTGCCAGATCAACCGTTGTATTGACTGCTGCCGCTGCCGGAATTTGATTGAGATAGCGCAGTTGATACAGCCCTAAATGCAAAATAGCCCGTAAATCGGGAGGCTGCTGATACGATCGCCGCTTTGCAAGTTGGTCAATTAGAGCATCCAACGTTCTTTGTCGTCTAACGCTGCCGTAGACCAGCTCTGTCACCAGGCGGCGATCTGGAGGGGCTGGTTCTGACCGCTGTAAAGCACGGTCTAACGCTATATCTGCAAATGCGCCCCGATGGACTGATCGGAGTGCGAGAAAGGCCGCTTGCCGGGGATTTTGAGTCACTGAACCATTCGGACGAGAGCAAACACCACACAATAGCCCAGCGAAAACTCTCGTAGGCTATTGCCTTGAGATTTTAGCGAATTTAGCTTCATTCCATCGGGTGATTTGTCCGGATGAAGATAAATCCCCCGATGGAATGAGATCTACGTTTTCGGTATATTCACTTACGAAATGGATGCACTTCAAAGCGATGTATAGATCAGGACTACACAGCCAAGGTCGGTGAGAAGTCCTGGCGTAAGTCCTATTTAAAGGTTCTTGATTTCGGAGGGATTTCTATGATTCATCACATTTCTATCTCTGCCAGCAATCCGCTTCATGTTGCTGAGGTTTTGGCTGAATTGTTGGACGGCTGCGCTGCCCCCTTTCCACCTCATCCAGGTAGCTACATGGCGCTTGCCCTGGATGAACATGGAACTTTAATCGAAGTTTATCCGGCTGGAACTGAACTGCTGCCAGGAACTGACAGTGAACAGGCAACTTTCTCTACCAATGCGTTTGCCTACAGTTTTGGTGCAGTTCACGCTGCAATTTCAGTGCCTGTTAGCCAGGAAAAGATTCAGGAAGTGGCTCAACGGGAAGGGTGGCGATCGCTCCACTGCAGTCGGGATGGACTGTTTGAAGTGATTGAACTATGGATCGAAAATACGATGATGATTGAACTGCTGCCGCCATCGATCGCCTGTCAGTATCTAGAGTTTGTGCAGCCCGAAAACCTGAAGCAAATGCTTTCTGCTGTCGCAGTTCCAGCATGAGTCTAGAAGTCTGAGTTTGTTACCCAGCACGGAGTAGGGGAGTAGCATTTGGGCAGTGTATTACGCTTAATTCAAGTAACTTACTTATCGACTGCTACACCCTGACGATGGAACTCTAGGGTCTCACATTCCTCCAAACCTGCGCCGCGAACGAAACCGATTTTCTAAACTTAATGGACCTGAACCAAACGCTGTCACCATCAGAAGTCCACCCAGAATAGCCAGGTTTTTGAAGAATTGTGTAACCTGCATTCCCTCTGCAAAATTGGTGTGAAAGAGCAGCGTCGTCGGAATCAGAAACAAGATGAGTAACAGCGCGCCCCACTTGGCTTTGTAACCCAGCAAAACCAGGACAGCGCCAACCAATTCAAATACGATCGCACCTATTGTCATCAGGGCTGCGAGAGGCAAGCCTGCCCCTGCAATTTGTTCTTGTGTACCAGCAAAATCAAGTACTTTACCTGCTCCAGAGCGAAGAAAGATCACTGCCAGACAGGTGCGAGCGATGAGCGGAATGATTTTTTGCAAGTTCATCGGCTTACCTCTAAACCCGTTGTCTGTTGTAAATCTGGCGAACTTCGTCCGATTTATGATCTGGCGTTGGGTAAGTTTCAGCGATCGCCCTCGAAGTAGGCAACACAAATCGAGCAGGGCGATCGCGCAAAACATAATCCCACAGCCAATCAATCAAAACCTGTAGGCGATTGCGAAATCCAGGTAAATAAACAAGATGAACCCCCAACCACAGTAGCCATGCGGGGAACCCAGTAAAGACGAATTTGCCAATCTGGGCTGCTGCCGCATTTCTCCCAATCATGGCGATCGCTCCCTTATTCCAATACTTAAACGGAACGGGCTGTCGTCCTATCAGTTGCCGCTGAATATTTTCTGCTGCTCTTCTTCCTTGCTGAATCGCAGCCGGAGCCACCATCGGCAACGGTTGACCGCTTTCCTTGAGCAGTGCAAGATCTCCTACTCCATAAACCTCTGGATGATCTGGCACCTGGAGAGTCGGCAAAACAGTCACCTTCCCTTTGTCACCCATCGGTAAACCCCATTGCCGCAAGAGTGAATTAGCCTGTACTCCTACAGTCCAAATCGGACTTTCTGTAAGAATGATGCGTCCGTCCTGCAAATGCACGGCACCGGAAGTGATTCGGTTTACCTTTGCGTCCAGGATGACTTTCACGCCCATTTTTTGAAGCTGACGCTGGGTATAACGCTGCGATCGCTCTGGCATGTCCCTCAGCAAGCGGCTTCCTGATTGCACCAGCAGCACCTTCACCTGACGAAAATCTAAAACTGGGTAGTCCCGCTTGAGAGAATTGCCGAGCAATTCAACCAATGCACCTGCTAATTCGATGCCTGTTGGACCGCCGCCAATGATTGTAAAGGTCAATCGCTGCCGTCTGCGTTCTGGGTTTGATTCATAGGCTGCCTGCTCAAAGCAACGCAAAATGTGATTGCGAAGGGCGATCGCCTGTCTCAAATTGTCCAGCCGAAATGCATATTCTGCTGCCCCCGGAACGCTAAGAATCTGGGTAACGCTTCCCGTCGCCAAGATCAAAAAATCGTAGAAAATAACGGTGCGATCGGTTTCTACAGATTGTTGAGCAAAATCGATTCGTTTTACTTCTGATTGCAAAAGCTGAGTATTTGGCAGCTTCCGCAAAATATTGCGAATTGGGTAAGCGATTTGCTCTGCTCCCAGTTCAGCCGTCGCAACCTGATAAAGCATGGGGCTGAAGGTGTGGTAATTGTTTCGGTCAATTAGCAACACTTCAACTGCTGAGCTAGCAACACTTTGCACCGCCGATAGCCCACCAAATCCCGCTCCAATGATCACGATTCGAGGGCGCTTTTGCGTACTCATGGTCAGTTCCTCAAGGAATGACCGCCAATTGCCAAGTATTTTTGCCTGACGGTCGTGATCTACACGTATCTTTACATAATTCTTCAAGGGCAAGCTGCTAGCTAAATCACAGATGGGATCTTGCGATGCACCACTCACGCTAGAGGGAAGGCGAGCGCAAGTTTTCTAAGATAAAAGCAGCAAAACGGGTGACAGTAGGTGACCGTATGAGTCAGCAAAATTCTTCTAGCTGGGATTTGGGACGCTTTGTTAAAACGCTGTCCTACTTTGGAGCGATCCCCTTCCTAAGCAGTGTCGATTGGTTCCAGCAGTGGCTAGGCAGTCGTCCTGACCCAAAGGTCGATCGCTCTGCTATCTCCTACGGCACTTCTGCAAAAAACGCTACCAGTTTCTTAACTGATCCCAAATTAGGCAACATTCTGGTCGTGGGTGCAGCCGCAGCGCTGGGCCAGCAGGTGGTGCAGCAGTTGGTCGATCAGGGCTACCGGGTGCGATCGCTGTTCACGCCGACTGAGGAAGTCCCAACTCCATCCCAAAATCAAATAGAACCTGTGCAAGCAGATCTTGCCAGCCCTGAAGCAATTTCCGATGTCCTGAAAGGCGTGAGCGCAATTATCTGTGTGAATGGATCAGAGTACTCTTTGCCTCGCCTGATTGATGCAGCCGCAGATAGTCTAAATCGACCGGGTCAGCTTGTTTTCGATTTCACTAACCCCACCAGTGACCTTAAGGAAGTTTGGGGTGCGCTGGATGATGTTGTCATGGGCGGTGCGAGTCAAAGCAGCATTCGTTTAGATACTGACGGTGCCGTATTTTCTGGAACCGTCTCAACTGCAAACTCTGGCGGTTTTGTCTCCGTTCGTACGCGCAACTTTGAGCCGCCGCTCGACCTGTCTCAAGCAGAAGGAGTTGAGCTGTGCGTGAAAGGGGATGGCAATCGCTACAAGCTATTGCTGCGGAGCGAATCGGGCTGGGACAGCCTTGCCTACAGCTATTCGTTTGACACGCTCCCAGATACCCAAATGCTGATTCGGGTTCCTTTTTCAGCGCTGATCCCGGTATTTCGAGCTAAGACGGTAAAAGACGCTCAATCGTTTGATTCCAGCCGAGTCTATGCCTTTCAGCTAATGCTCAGCAAGTTTGAGTATGATGGTGCGCTCAATCCTCACTTCTCACCTGGACCGTTTCAGCTTCAAGTGAAATTTATCAAAACCTACAAAATCTCTGAGTTGCCGCAGTTTATTCTGGTCAGTCCTGTAGGCGCTTCTGATGCAGAAGCAGAATCAAGATTACGTCAAAGTGAAATCGCTTACACGATTGTAAAACCGTCCTCATTAACGGATGAAGCGGGGGGGCGATCGCTCCTCTTTACGTCAGACAGTCTCCCAGAAAACCTTGATCAGCAAAACAAAATTAGCCGTGAAGATGTCGCAGCCGTTTGCGTCCAATCGCTTTCCCACTCTCAAGCTCGTAACACTACCTTTCTGGTTACAGAAGCCGAAAACAATTGCGCTCCCCGTGACTGGGATTGCTTGTTCTCTCAACTGAAACCCAATCCGTAAACACTCCCAAAAAACAATTTTTTCCCGTTTTCTCGTTCTAAGGCTTTGCCTTGTAGTGCCTATAAACTGGTTGACTGACAAATCTTCTGATGTAGGTTGGGTAAAGCGAATGCGTAACCCAACAGAATCCAGGTGGATGTTGGGTTGCACGTTGTTTCACCCAACCTACGAGCTAACCCATAGTTTTGGAAGTTTTGTCAGTCAACCAGGTTTATAAATGAGGCTCCGTCTTGTGGGAGTCCCAAGAAGTAGAGCCTCACTATGAAACATCTCCAGGCTCTACCTGCGGACGACATTGACAAGAGGTTACAGGCTAAACCCATGTCCCCTACTAGAAGGCGATTTTCTCCAGAGATGCAATGAACTGTGTTTCTCCCGAAGAGGGTAGAAGATGCTAGTTGCCACCAAAGTGCTTAACGATCGCCTCTGCGAATTCTGAACACTTCAGTGGTGGGTCTACCGGAGGTTCCATCAGTCGTGCTAGGTCATAGGTCACTTCACGGTGCGAAATTGCTGCTCCAATTCCTTGCTTGATCAGGTCGGCCGCTTCCTGCCAACCCATATATTCCAGCATCATCACTCCCGACAAAATGACGGAACCCGGATTAATCCGGTCTAATCCAGCGTGTTTAGGAGCCGTGCCGTGGGTCGCCTCAAAAATCGCGCAGTTGTCGCCGATATTTGCTCCTGGTCCCATTCCTAACCCACCAACGATCGCCGCTGCTGCATCCGACAGATAGTCTCCGTTCAGGTTCATGGTCGCCAAAATCGAATATTCATCAGGGCGAGTCTGAATTTGCTGAAAAATGCTGTCAGCAATTCGGTCATTCACCATGATCTTGTCTTTCCACTGTCCGCTGCCGTGGGTTTCCCAGATAGCATCCAGTACTGCCTGCACCTCTTTGCAAACATCTGCTTTTTTCTCAGCCGTCAGAGCATCGTAGCCTGGTTCAATCTGACGGGCATTATCCTCCACGCTCAAATCCGGGTTGCGCTCCTTGTTACCTAAAATCCAGGATTCTCGCTCAGTCACGCACTCATTCCGAAACTCAGTTGTGACCAACTCATAGCCCCAGTCTCGGAACGCCCCCTCGGTATATTTCATGATGTTGCCTTTATGCACCAAAGTCACCATCTGCTTGGACTTGGGCAACCGAAGGGCGTGTTTCATGGCACGGCGCACTAATCGCTGAGAACCCGTTTTGCTGATGGGCTTAATGCCAATTCCCGAATCGAGGGGAATTTTCTTCTTGCCATGCTCAGGTGTAGCCGGGATCAGGTCTTCGTTGAGTAGCTTGATCAGGCGATCGCCCACCTCGCTACCCTGCCGCCATTCGATCCCCAGATAAATATCTTCTGTGTTTTCCCGATAAACAATTACATCTAGCTTTTCGGGGGTCTTATGAGGGGAAGGCGTACCCGCATAGTATGTGCATGGACGGACACAGGCGTAGAGGTCATGAATCTGCCGTAGGGCCACATTGAGCGATCGAATTCCGCCGCCGATTGGAGTGGTTAAAGGTCCCTTGATTGCTACGCCATACTCCCGAATGGCATTTAGCGTATCCTCGGGCAAGTACTGATAAGTCCCGTAAACCTCACAGGCTTCATCCCCAGCATAAACTTTGAACCAGACAATCTGTCGTTGACCGCCATAAGCTTGTTTGACAGCAGCATCAAAAACTCGTTGAGCAGCAGGCCAAATATCTACTCCCGTGCCATCTCCTCGAATAAAAGGGATGATCGGGTTGTCTGGAACAATGGGTTCGCCATTCTTAAAGGTAATTCGCGATCCAACATTGGGAGGAACAATTTTTTCGTACATGGTTGCAGCAACTCCTGCTTGCTAGCGATTCTGTAGCTTCCCTGGCAGATTAGCAAACTTCCTGCCCCACAACGGTGTTAGACTTGATTTTTTCGTCTGCCTTTTTGCTGTATCACCAAAGCTGTAAAGCTGAAAGGGTACTTTTGCTCAGAATCAGTGGTTTGAATTAGAATTCAGATCTTTGACTAAGGTGGATATTGCCGCGTTGCTGTTTAAGAAAGACTAGAAAGAGAAGTTTTACGATTCGTGATCCTAAGATAAAAAAGAGTAAGGCTAGTTCTATTGCTCTGTGCTGTGACGGCTGTGTAAATCTGCATGAAGAAAATTCTGATTGTTGATGACGATATCACCTTAAAAACTGCCTTGATCCGCTATCTGGAGAATCGGGGATATTCGGTTCAAAATGCTAGCTCTGGCGTTGAGGCGATGGAGCTGTTTGAGCAAAATCCGCCTGATTTGGTCGTTTCTGATGTCATGATGCCAGAGATGGACGGGTTAGAGTTTTGCCGCCGCTTGCGAAATACTCGCTTTGGGCAGTTGGTGCCGTTCATTTTCCTATCGAGCCGTAAAGATATTGACGATCGCATTCAGGGGCACAAAATGGGGGCGGATGACTATCTGGCAAAGCCCTTTGAGCCGCGAGAGTTAGTTGCCAAAATCGAAGCTCAGTTAGAGCGATCGCGTCGAATTCATTCAGAAATCGTGCGGTTGATGCAGCAGTCCGAAAATAATACTGCTGAGCAGCCCAGTGTTGCAACACCTTCTCCCCTGCCGCTAACACCAGCTGAGGAAAAGGTTTTTTGGGAAGTGATTCAGGGCTTTACCAATAAGCAGATTGGCGATCGCCTATTTGTTAGCCCTCGCACCGTACAGACGCACCTCAGCAACATTCTCAGTAAACTCCACCTGGAAAACCGTTCCCAACTCATTCGCTTTGCCTTTGAGCGAGGCTACAGTTCTCCAGGTGAACAAACACCAGAGGAATAGCATCTTCCTTACCCCTAATGCATTTTAGGGGAGCTTATAGCTTGCCACCCGCAGCACTAGCTCTCCCTCCTGAGGATTGCGGCTAAAGACAAAGGCTCCTTCCTCAGTTTCACCACCAGAAAGAAAATCGATTTGTTGTTCACCCGATTCTTCAACTTCGCCATCAATGCGAAGTTCAGCAATCACTTGCACTGATTCGGCTGTTCCCCCGCCAACATTCTCAATTTCAAACGGAACGTAGAATTGTCCCGAAGCTTCTCGCACCGCACCCTGACTAGAAACTGTAATGTCAGGAGGCTGCTGCTTTTGTTCATCAAACCAGATGTACAGCACGAGTCCTACAATCATGGCTAAAATCAAACCAGCAATGCCAAACGTGGTCTGTTCGGCAAGCGATCGCGGACGTTTCTGTGGCAAAGCTTCAGAGGGTTGCTGGTCAGGAGAATGGGCTGGGGTTCGGGTCATACTGCCAACCTTCCCGCTGCGCCCCCAACTGTTGCAGGCAATCCTAGGATGAGTGTGTATTGTAACCACATTGTCCAGGGGTCGCCAAAGCTCAGTTGGTGAAAGAACCACAGCATAAATGCTGCTGCTGCCAATGAAACTAAATAGCAAGCAAGCGTTTCACTCATTGGGCGCTGGAAGACACCCTGTTGCTGCATCCGTTTTTGCTGATCAGCAAAACCCGACTGGAACACAATGCCATAAGAAATGATCAACGAAGCCGCGATAATAGCAAGCAGCCTTCCTCCTGAGACGGCACTGGCTAACATTACAACTTCATCAGTGGGAGCAATATTCAAAGCAATCACAGCAGCACCGATTAAGGTTGCCCCAATGTCGCTAAAGGTGGCGTTGATTTCGCTTTTGTAGGAGCGTTGCCCCTCATTACCACCTCGATCTCCCCTTAGAAATTGATTTGCTAGCGCCACCCCTAGTGTGAATGGCAAACTCTCGAATAGCACTTTGCCTAACATTTCATCTAGAGAGACATCAGAATTGATTTCACGGAGTAAAGTCAGCATTACCGTTGCACAAACGATGCCAATAGAAATGGCTTCAACACTGTTTCTAGCTGCATCGATCGCCCGAATTTTCTCAATCTTGCGAAACCCCGCAGTGCGATTAAGCAGAAATATAACAATGTAGGTGATTGCGATCGCCAGTAGCATCAGGGGTGGCTCAACAACCGAGCCAATCCACCAAACTTCCATTGTATAGAGCAGTGGAATACCAAACAGAAAACCACCGCAAGCGCCGCGAATAATGTCGTCAAGCTCGTTGAGCCAGACATTTTTGCGGCGTTTTTTTGCTGTATCCATAACCCTTTCTTAACTGGTTTTCCTATTGTGTCATAGATAGGAAAACCATTTGATACTTAGTAATAGAGAAGCGATCGCCCTGTTCAGTTTCTACTAATCCCCTTCTCCTCCTTCCCCAGTTTCCCCCTCTTCAGCTTCTCCCTCTTCAACTTCTCCCTCCTCCGCTTCTTCCTCAATTTCCTCACCTAGTCCACCACCCTCTTCAGCTTCAGGTGCATTAGGCGCGCAGCCCACAGCAACAACCACTAGAAAGGCAGCCACAACCCAACCCATCAGGGCTTTAAAGGGACTGCGGGTAAAAGTGTTAATCATAATCGGTCTCTACATGCTAGCTAGAATGAAACGTTGCAGTTACATGAGCAATTTTGGAGGCAAACCCGTGCCCCCTTCATCTATCGTGAGTTTAGTTTCCTGATTATATGGAAACAAGCGAGCTAGCGCTTCTCGAACGTCCACTCCAATACCTCAATCGGTGCCTGTTGAAGTGCCTGCCTCAACTCTGTATTACTGTCAAACTTCACCTGTGACAACTTACAGGTTTCTACATTCACAGTAAACTCCCCATCCTCAAAGGGCCAAGGTCTAATCGTGACGCGGTTATCACGAAACTGAATCACGTCATACCGCTTTCCATCTGGACCTTTACTCACTTCCAATGCCCGCTCATCTTCAGGAAGCTTTTGCTGGCAGAGGATGAGCGAGAGGCGATCGCACCATTGCATAAAGGCGTAAGCCGCATCCACATCCTCCTTAGGAATTTCCAACTCCTTTTGATACTGCTGCTGAAGCTCAAGTTGTTCATCTAAGAACTTGTCTAGTTCTTTTGATGTTCCACGGCTCGGCTCTGTCAGCCGGCTGATGTGCATAGAAGTCATCAGAGTAACCCACCGCCCTCGATAGCGCGAACTTTCGATCTGCTCAGACAACTGCTCAACCGAAGTTCCCTGCTCAAGGGTAAAGTCCAACGGTGTGCCTGCTCTAGTTAGCTCATTTCCCTCCCATTCACGCTCCAAGTCATCGTGGTGAGAAATTGCTGCCACAGTTTCATACAGACGAGGAGGTGCATCTTTTCGTCGCCACTGCCCTGCTAGCTGTGCTGCCAGCAATGCATGGGCACGGTGATAAATCACTTGCCATCCGTCCTGCTCCAAATTCACAATCATCACTTCATCCTTAAAGCCGAAAGCACGCTCAAAAGGCACTCAAAAACTGCCTTTCAAGAACGTCAAGAAATATAAAGCACTGTTCAGAATAGCTTTTGTGTTTCAGTTCATCACTCCATCGCTTGGCTGAAATCTTTGAGTATTGCGGAATTTCCTGTTACTCCCCAAGCAAAATCTCAGTACGCACTTAGCTAGTATAAATTTATACTCTAATTGCGTAAGTAAAGCTTCCTGATCTAGAAGAGCAAACAGAAACTCAAGTATTTTTCTGGTTATTAGGAGGGGGGTGACTTTATTACCTTAAATACGAAGTTTCTAATTCCTGGTTAATTCCTATGGCTCGCATCAAAGGTAACTCTAAGAAGAACTCTCTCAAAGGCACTGAAGGCAAAGACAACCTTCGCGGATTCAGCGGTAACGATCGCTTAATGGGGCAAAAGGGAAATGATGTCCTTGATGGTGGCACAGGTAAAGATGCTCTCCTCGGTGGCTTGGGCAACGACACTTATGTTGTGGATAATAGTGGCGATCGCTCCATTGAGTTGGCAAATCAAGGAACTGACATAGTTCAGTCATCTGCCAGTTACAGGCTGGGTAAGCACGTTGAACATCTCGCTCTAAAAGGCAACAAGGCAATCAAAGGAATAGGCAATTCACTGAATAACCATCTCACTGGTAATGCAGGCAATAACCTGCTCAGCGGTTTAGCAGGAAAGGATCGTTTAAGAGGTGGTGCTGGTAATGACGTTCTTGATGGCGGAGCAGGTCAAGATGTGATGATTGGAGGAGTAGGCAACGATACTTACGTCGTCGATAACCTCAAAGACAAAGTCGTAGAGGGAGGCAATCAAGGGATTGATAACGTTCGCTCCTCGATCAGCTATAGTTTGGGCAATCATGTAGAAAATCTAGTTTTGATAGGCACTCAAAACCTAGACGGGAGAGGAAATAGCCTCGCCAACACCATCACCGGCAACAGCGGTCATAACGTGTTGAATGGTGATGCAGGTGCAGATACTTTGACGGGTGGAATGGGCGATGACACTTACCTGGTTGACAACGTCGCAGATGCCACAATTGAACTTGCCAATGGTGGTATTGATCGGGTTAGAACAGCTTTAGCTGATTACAAATTAGCTGATAACATCGAGTATCTGGAATTTACGGGCACCAAAAACTCTAACGGCATCGGAAACGACTCAGCCAACACTATCATCGGCAACGTTGGCAACAACGTTTTGGACGGTGCAGCAGGAGCAGATAAACTGATTGGTGGACTTGGTAACGACCTCTATATCGTCAGTGATGCAGGAGATTTAGTCGTTGAAGCCGTAGGAGAAGGGGTTGATCTGGTTAAGTCTAGCCTCGCTGATTACACGCTCACCGCTCAGGTAGAAAACCTGCTTCTAGTTGGTAATGCTATCAAAGGTACAGGTAATGACTTAGTAAACACCATTACTGGAAGCACTGCTGACAACGTTCTAGATGGTGCAGCAGGAGCAGATAAACTAATTGGTGGACTCGGCAGCGATACCTATTTAATCGATAATGCTGGAGACCTTGTAGTGGAGTTAGTGAATGAAGGTATTGACGTAGTTCGCTCTACTCTCACTGACTACACCCTGACTCAACAGGTAGAAAACCTGGAGTTGCTTACTGGAGCAGTCAATGGTGCAGGAAATGATTTAGCGAATACGCTTATCGGCAATGCCGCTAACAATATCTTGTCTGGCGGTGCTGGTGCTGACTCTCTTGTTGGCGGTGCTGGCGCTGACAAGTTAATTGGTGGCTTAGGCATTGATACGCTTACGGGTGGCGCTGGAATTGACACCTTTGCGCTCTTGGATACAAGCAAAGATATCATCACCGATTTCAATGCAGGAGAAGACATTATTGCTCTGGGGCAAACTGCCTTTGGGTTGGTTGATCAGGTAGTTGGTTCAGTCTTAAGTGCAGATCGGTTAGTAGTAGTTGATAGTGATGCATCAGCGTTGCAAGGTGCTTCTGGTCTTTTATCTAATTTGTTGGTTGGAGCAACTCGCCTCATCTATAGCACTGAGAGCGGCAAGCTGTTCTATGATGCGAATGGTACGAATGCACTAGGATCTGTGAATGGTCTTGGCGAGAATGGTGGGCTAGTTGCCACCCTTGATAAAGCACTTGGAACTGTACCAACTCTTACTAACGCTAGTTTTGTGGTTAGCTCAATCGTATAAGTAATAATGTTTCTCTAAAAAGAGGCTACAGATGGAAAGGTACCCTTCCATCTGTAGCCCTAATTTTTGAAATTGGTATAACAGTCATATACGACTAGATTGGGCTGAGTAAGTAAACATAAAGAGCCTCCATACTTTCAGGTATGGAGGCTCTTTATGTTTAAGAGGTCTGTTCATCTGGTGGGTCCCGTTTGTCCTAGCGTTTTAAGTTGATTGGAGTAGGGAACTCTATGATCAGGGGTCATTTCTTTAGGAAAATTAGACACGGGCGATGACTACAATTCTTGTAATCGAAGATGAAGTATCACTTAGGGAGGAAATTTCTGAACTGCTCGAACTTGAGGGCTTCCAGATTACCAGTGCTGAAAATGGGTTGGCTGGTGTTCAGATGGCAAAGGAGCTACTACCCGACTTAATCGTTTGTGACGTAATGATGCCTGAGTTGGATGGGCATGGCGTCCTATCCCAGCTTCGTCAAGAACCGGCTACAGCTTTAATTCCTTTTATTTTTCTAACCGCTAGGAACACGGTTGAAGATTTCCGGCAGGGGATGAAGTTAGGAGCCGATGATTACATTGTTAAGCCCTTTAAGCGAACTGACTTATTAGATGCGATCGCCACTCGACTTACCAAACAAAATTCAATCGTGCAACTACAGCGAAAGATTGCAACGTTGAACCAAAGTAATTTAGAGAAAGACGACTTCCTCAATACTGCATCCCACGAGTTACGTAACCCAGCCACTAACATTCTGATGGCAATTCAAATGCTGAAGAAAGCTCCCACTAAGGAGCGGCTACAGCGCTATCTGGAAGTTTTGCAAGCAGAGTCTAACCGTGAACTGGAACTAATTGATGACTTATTGGATTTGCAGCGCTTGGAAACTGATTCGCACCCTGCTAACGTTGAAACAATAAAATTGCAAGACTGGGTTCCAGCCGTTGCAGAACCTTTTCAAGTTCGTACTCAGGCTCGTCAGCAGACGCTGCAAATTAATGTGCCGCCTTACTTGCCTACGGTCATAGTAGATTCTGCCAACTTAAAGCGTATGTTAGCTGAACTACTCAACAATGCCTGCAAGTACACGGCTCCTTCTGGAAAAATTGCTCTAGAAGTTTATCGTGCGCCACAAGCTTCAGCAACGCTCAACTCTAATTTAATTATGCTAGTCATCAGCAACGAAGCTGATATTCCTGATACTGCGCTGCCACGTCTGTTTGACAAGTTTTACCGCGTGCCAAATGCCGATCGCTGGCAACAAGGCGGCAGTGGTTTAGGGCTAACGTTGGTTAAAAAAATTGTTGAGCGACTCGACAGCACTATCCAAGTCACAAGTGAAGCAGGGTGGACCCAATTTACAATTCAATTTCCCACTTCTTGAATACTGTGAATAGGCTGAAACAGTTTAAGCTACTCCATTTGAAGGAGGTATGATTGTCTCTGTTTTCCTAGCATTATGACAGAAAAGACAACCATATCAACTCATTAAAGCTTCTGTTATGGATAAGCAAAACAACGATCAAATTAAACAACCCACCCAACCAGAAGACGTTAAACCAGAGCAGAAAAAAGCGATTAAGGAAGAGATGCGTAAGGGTGGAAAGCACCTGACAGCTAACCCTGGCGATCGCATTTCCGATGAACCTCAAACCATTGAAGAAAAAGCACAACAGGTCGCTGTAGATACTGCAGATATTACAGGTGATCATATCACCGTTCCAACTTATTTCATCGTAGATGAACCGGATGGCGAAAAGAAAGCTCTACATCATGTAAAAGATGCAGAAGAGATTTCAGATGTCATTCGCCAAGCTCGTGTCGATGAAGATGGCAACCGTGTCTGGTGGTAAGTAAAGATAAGTAGTCCTGAATTACTAAGAGTTTCAGTAGTGAGTTTAATTTGCACTACTGAAACTCTTAGTTGGTGTGCATGCCAAAGTGAATGTTTGAATAAATTGCAGTTTAGTTCCCAATAGTTAGGATATAAAACAATGCCTCAGAAGCAGAAAACCAAGGAAAAAGCACAGCAACCCCCTCAGCATCAGGAGCAGCAACCTGGAAGCGAGGAGGCAATGAATCCTAAACCTCAAGCTCAAGATTCGAGCTATCAAGGCAGCAATAAACTCAAAGATAAAGTTGCTCTAATTACGGGTGGTGATAGCGGGATTGGGCGTGCTGTTGCACTTGCTTTTGCTAAAGAAGGAGCAAAAGTCGCGATTGCCTACCTAAATGAACACGAGGATGCTGAGAAAACAAAACAGCAAGTTGAGCAGGAAGGTGCTCAGTGTGTCTCAATGGCGGGCGACATTGGAGACGAGCAGTTTTGTCAGCAGTTAATTCAGCAAACTGTCGACGAATTTGGACAAATCGATATCCTGATCAACAACGCTGCCGAACAGCATCCACAAGATAGCATTGAAAAGATTAGTGCAGAGCAACTAGAGCGAACTTTTCGAACTAACATCTTCTCAATGTTTTATCTCACCAAAGCTGCTCTACCTCACCTAAAAGAAGGCAGTGCGATCGTTAACACAACTTCTGTAACCGCATACAAGGGAAGCCCTGAACTGCTGGACTATTCTTCTACAAAAGGTGCCATTGTTGCGTTTACTCGCTCTTTGTCTCAAGCATTAGTCGAGAAAAAAATCCGAGTGAATGCAGTTGCTCCTGGTCCGATCTGGACACCTCTGATCCCTGCGACTTTCCCTGAAGATAAAGTAGAAAGCTTTGGGCAGCAGGTGCCGATGAAGCGAGCCGGACAGCCAGAAGAAGTTGCTCCAAGTTACGTGTTTCTAGCGTCAGATGACTCATCCTATATTACTGGACAGGTGATTCATCCTAACGGTGGTACCGTAGTCAACGGCTAATTCATTTGGGGTTACTGCCTTTGGGAACTTAGAGCTTGACGGTGCAGTAGTTCGGTGAATGCTTCTGCTGATACTGGTGGACTAAACAAATAGCCTTGCGCTAGATCGCAATCATGTTGGCTGAGAAATGCTAGTTCTGCGGGGGTTTCTACGCCTTCTGCAATTACCTGTAGCTGAAGTTGGTGTGCCATTTGAATGATTGCAGTTGTGATTGCACCGTTTTTGGCATCCTGGCTAATGCTTTTAACAAAAGTGCGATCGATTTTTAGAGTATTAAAGGGAAATCTTTGTAGATAACTTAGGGAAGAATAGCCTGTGCCAAAGTCATCTACAGAGACTCGAATGCTCAGCGATCGCAATTGTTTTAAGGTTTCAATAGCGGAGTCAACATCCTGGACTAAAGCACTCTCAGTCAACTCCAAGTCCAACAGAGCAGGGTCAAGTCCAGTTCGCTGAAGTGTTCGGGCGATCGCCTCGCACAATTTGGGTTGCCCAAACTGATGTGCCGACAAATTAACAGCAATTTGGAGATTGTCAAATCCCTCAGCCTGCCACAACTTCGTTTGCTGGCAGGCTGTTTGTAGAACCCATGCCCCGATTGGAACAATCAGACCTGTAGCCTCAGCCAAGGGAATAAATTCGGCTGGTGAGATCATTCCTCGTTGAGGATGTTTCCAGCGCAGCAAAGCCTCTGCACCTGTGATCATCTTTGTCTTAAGATTAATCTGAGGCTGATAGTAGACTTGAAGCTCTGAACGTTTTAACGCATAACGCAAATCGGCTTCAATCGCAAGTTGGTCAGATGTAACTTTGGTTATGGGTTGATAGACTTTGAACTGACTACTGCCCTGGCTTTTAGCCTCGTGCATGGCAATGTCTGCATGGCGAATCAGGGTATCGATATCATTCCCATCTTCGGGATAGACCGCAATTCCTAAGCAACCTGTTAAGAAAACTGTTCGCTCCTGTACCGTAAAAGGCTGGCTCATGGCCCATAACAAGTTTTGAGCAACACGGGCGATCGCTGAATGAATGTCTTGGGTTTGAGATAATTCCAAGCCCATTGTCCCCAGAACGATGGCAAACTCGTCATCTCCCAAACGAACAACTAAGTTTCTAGAGCCAACAAAAGCTTGCAAACGTTCTGCCATCGTCCTAAGCAGATAATCGCCTAGTTCATATCCTAATGTGCTATTGACTCGGCGGAACTGACTGATATCTAGATATAAAACTGGAATGGGTAAATGAACTCCATCAGTTTCAGCTAATACCTGATGAAAGCGTTCACTTAGCATCAGTCGGTTAGGCAAACCCGTTAGGCTGTCATAGTAAGCGAGTTGGTTGAGAGACTCAGTTGCTTGACTTAGATCGGTTGCATATCGATGAGAAAAGGCTTTTCGTTTAGCCAAGCGTGTGGCGATCGCACCCAACAGTTCCGAACGAGTAAAAGGTTTAGTTAAATAATCATCAGCACCCAATTCCATGCCATACCGCAAATCAGACTTGGTTGCCTTAGCTGTGAGAAAAACAAACGGTACTGTCTCTGTTATGGGGTGCTGTCGCAGAGCCGTTAGCACCTCATAGCCATCTAGCTCTGGCATCATGACATCGCACAAAATTAGATCTGGTAACAGTTCCCGAGCAAGCCGTATTCCCTCAGGGCTGGTTTCTGCGGCAATTACCTCAAAACCCTCTACTTCAAGTAGCTCAATGATGCAGGCTCGGACATCTAGTCCGTCTTCAATCACCAAAATTTTGGGCATAATCTTTATCCTGTTTACCTTCCGACTGATTGACCCAAAGGAAGGCGAACCGTAAATGTTGTTCCCACTCCTACCTCACTTTGTACCGTAATCTGTCCACGGTGCAAGTCTACACACTGTTTAACGATAGATAGCCCTAACCCAGTGCCGCCAATTTTTTCAACATTGGTTGCTCGATGAAAGGGCTCGAACAATTTAAGTTGATCTACTAGAGGAATACCGATGCCTGTATCCTGCACCTTAAAAACCGCTTCTTCTACTTGAGTTAAAAGTTCAAATCGAATCACTCCACCCTTCGGCGAGTACTTGATTGCGTTGCAGAGCAAATTACCAAAAATATGTTGAAGCAATTTTTCATCCATATAAACTTGCTCCCCATTTCCCTGACTTATGTAGGCAATGGAGTGTTGGCTACCCTCATCGGGTTGTAGCTCCTCTACCAAATTTTGGCAAAAGTGCCCTAAGTTCACCAATTGGGGATTAAACTCTAGTCTTCCCGATTCGGATTGTCCCAGGAACAACACATTTTCTAATAGCTGGGTAATGCGTTGAGTAGAGTTTTGAATTCGCCGAAAATAAATTTGCCTCTTTTCCTCGGTACACCGTTGCCCATAGGTTTCTAGAAGCTCGGCTGACAAAACAATGCTGCTTAAAGGTGTACGGAACTCGTGGGACACCATCGAGATGAAGTCAGATTTGAGCCGATTCAGTTCTCTTTCTTTGAGCAGAGATTTACGAATTTCGCCTTCTGCCTGTTTGCGTTGAATGAATAAGCCCAACTCTGTTGAGGCAGAAATTAACTCAATGAGTCGTTGGTCTTCTTCACGTGCTTCAAACATGTAAAACACTAGAACTGCTAGCACGCGATCGTTTGCCACAATCGGGATACCTAGAGCAGCTTTGAGTCCTGCATTCAAAGCGAGCTCAGCCCGCAGATAAACGTTGCTAGCTTCAGTTGAAACATCACGGCACCACTCTGGGTACTTGGCTGCCCAAACTCGACCTGGGAGACCAACTCCAAGTGGAAAAACAAACTCCCGACTTATAGTTCTAAACTCAGTCAAACCTTCTACTTTGCTGTACCAGACAGGACTACATTCGAGGACCGATTTTTCCGCATTGGGAACCCATGCTTCTCCAATAGCCCAAGTTGTTGCTTCACAAACTTTCTGCAGCGCTACCTGAAGCGCCGAGTGAAAGTCTTCTGACTCAAGAATCGCTTGAGTCATAGTTTGGAGTAACTTAGACTCCTGCTCTGCTTGCTTCCTTAAGGTAGTATCTTCTGCAATACCAGCAAAGCGATAGACCTCACCTAATTCATCGCGAATGGGAAAGGCGCGATCGCGGATCCAACGCACAGTCTGGTCAGGGCGAACCACGCGATATTCTGTTTCCCAGTCCTGTAGTTCTTGCTCTTGAACCAAGTTTGCTACGTGTTCACGATCTTCTGGGTGGATAGACTCTATCCAAGTCTGCGAGTTAGCGTAAAGGCTTTCACAGCTACGTCCCCAAATCATCTCGTAAGCAGGACTGACATAGATGAGTTGGCTGCGATTTGAGCTAGTGATCCAAAAAACTTCACCGATATTCTCAGCGAGCTGACGAAACTGTTCTTCACTTTGGCGAAGGGCTGATTCTACCTGTTTTAGGGCGCTGACGTCGCGACAAACCGTAAGGACAAACTCAACCTTGCCTTGGCTATCAAACTCTGGAACTAGACGAGACTGGTGATATTTCGTACCTACTGGTGTAGACAACTCAAATTCAATAGTTTTGGATTGCCCTGTTGAGAAAACGTCCCTCAAGGACCTCTCCCACATCGCTATAGTGTTCTGAGATCCCCATACTTCTCGGTTTGTACGACCAATCAAGCAATCGGGCAACAAGCCAGTTGCTTGAGTGACAGCAGGATTAATGTAAAGATGTCGCAGGTCTCGGTCAAAGCGAGCAATCACATCGGGGGAATGCTCAACCAAAGCTCTAAATTCTTGCTCTCGCCGACGTAGCGCAATTTCTGTCTGCTTACGCTCTTCGCTTTCTCGCAGGGCTATTTCTGTTTGCTCTGCTTGTTCTAAACGCTTGTGTAATTCCGTTTGATAGAGGGCGATCGCCATGTATTTTGCAGCTAGCTGCACTAAATCTAATTCTGCTGCTGTCCATTGACGAGGACGGTTGCACTGATAAAGGCTGATTTCTCCTAGATAAGATTGATGACAGACCAGCGGGACTATAACTGTGGCACCAATCTCACTAGTTTGAATAAATTGCTGAATTTCTGGGGAAAGGATGGTGTCGAGGCGATCGCACACTACTGCATCTCCCTCAGTTAGCTGTAGCTGAAAATGAGATTGGAGGCAGTGGGTATCCGCAAAAAGATCGGTTTTTGGGGTGGCTTGACTAATAATTACTTGTCCAGCACCTGGTCTGACCAACAGACAACAGCTAACATTTAGAGCTAGATGCAGCTGATTGACGGTAGCTTGCAGTGCCTCGTCTGTTTTTTGTAAACCCTGAAGAGCTTGAAGAATGGGTTGAGTAATTGCTGTCTGTTGTGTCTGGGTCATAACCGGATCAAAAGTAAAGCTGCCCTGTTAGGGAAGTTCAGAAAAATTGAACAGGTTTTGAGTGCCATTGAGCATTTCTACTTAGACCTCTTTGCACTTGAGCATCTGGAAACCGACAAAACTTGTTGAGTCCTAGTCCTTCACGTAGTTATCCCAAATACTGAGCAAAGCTAACCTCTGAGCTCTGCACTAACTAGATAACTAGTTGCTACGTTGAAGAATGTCCTGAAATAGAATTTGCTCGTGGTTTAGGGTTAAGAATTTTTGGATTAAAGACTTAGAAAAGACCTGGACGGAACGAAGGCAGCGATCGCCCATCGATATAGCCAAAACTTACTCTTCCACCTGTACTGAATTGATGTGCCCGAAGGATATGACATCTATCACAAAATCTCATATCTTTAGACGTTTCTCTTAAACAAGCTTTTTTGATGTGAGGGGTAATTTTGCTAGGCAATATTCGTATCAGAACAAAAAACTGAGAAATTTTAGAGTTTCTTTAGAAATGTGCTGAACTAGCTTGGTTTTATGAACGAAAATGTACTAACTTTTATAAAGTTCCTTAACTGCTCTTAAATGCTTTATGAGTCTAGATATCCCTGAGTCTATTAAACCCTGGCTTAACTTTGTTCACCCTGTGATTATGTGGGTGCTGTTGGCGATCGCCATCTATGCGCTCTACTTAGGCTTTCAAATCCGTCGTACTCGCAAAGCTGAGGGAGATGCCAAAAAAGAACTGATTAAAGGAAAATTCAACATTAAGCACTACCAAATCGGTTCTGCTTTACTTGCCTTTATGGTCATCGGTACGATTGGTGGGATGGCAGCAACTTACATCAACAACGGAAAGTTGTTCTTTGGACCCCATCTACTGGTTGGTTTGGGAATGACAGGTTTGGTCGCTACCTCTGCTTCACTCTCTCCTTTCATGCAGAAAGGGCAGGATTGGGCACGCTACACTCATATCCTGCTCAACGTTGGGCTGTTAGCTTTGTTTGGCTGGCAGGCTGTTACGGGAATGCAAATTATTCAGCGCATTTTGGAGAACATGACGGCATAGAGCATCTCTAGCGTTCTATCAGCGCTGGTGATACCGATTTAAACCGATTCCGCGACATATTAATCTCTCTAGGGGCGCACCGTAGTGTGCCCCTCCCGTATCTGCAGTATCTTTAAATCAAATCAGTATGAAAACGAAGTCCTTAAATTCTTGAGTGAAGAAGTGGAGGCAGCTGTGTCTCCACTTTTTAATGACAGATCACTCCAGAAATAGGAGTTTCAGGTAGTCGGGGTCAAGGCTGTACCGATTAGACAAGCTCCTGAAAAGCTGGTACCGCTCAAATTCGTTCCCTCTAGGTCAGCACAAAGCAAATTTGCCTCAGTTAAATCAGCACCAGCTAGATTAGCACCTCGCAGATCGGCCTCTTCTAAATTGGCTGCACTTAGGTTTGTACCGCGCAGGTCAGCTTGATTGAGATTAGCACCTTGAAGATTTGCATTACTTAGGTTCGCGCCCCGTAGATCGGCACTCCGCAGATCAACTCCTTGAAGGTTGACACCCATCAGGTTTGCGCCACTGAGGAACGCTCCGGCAAAGGTTGTTCGGGCTAGCCGAGCTTGCATTAGATTGCAACCACGCAGATTGCTGCCCCGTAAATCGGCTTCGGTCAAGTCTGCTTGCATCAGGTTTGCGCCCAGAAAGTTTGCTCGCAGATCCGAACCGGTGAGCTTAGCGCCAACCAGATTTGCCCCGTCGAGTCGCCCTCCTCTGAGATCAGCGTTGCTAAAGTCAGCGCCTACGAGATTAGCACCTGCCAAGTTTATCCCGCTCAAGTCGGCACGAGTCAGGTCTTCATCTTCCAGATCAACTCCTGCTAGCTGTTTAAGTTTTCCTATACGAACTGCTTCAATATCCATTGCTATTTACACTTTGCTATTCACAGGAACTGGGTTGACAGGTAGGTTAATGCAGGGAATGCATCCGTAATCTATTGACTGACTTTAAGGGAGGCATTCTGTTCTGCTTCGCTGTAGCTGTCTAAGTTAAGCAAATTTTCTTCAGAGTGGGAATCTAACATCCACAGTCCTGCAGCAATTTTAGGTAGAGAGATGGGCAGGTCTATGCCTTGTTGAAGTCCACTGACTAGAAGCTGCAAGGCTTCCACAATTTTAGGGTCCCAGCGGTCGCCCTGTTGGGTCTGACATTCACTCAATGCCCTCGATAGGCTGTCTGAGCTATCCTCTGCTCGAAATCCTGCTAGATAGTGCTGAAATTCTGCTACCAGTCCCAAAATTCTGGACTCAACTGGAATTTCGTCTCCAGCTAGTCCGGCAGGTTGACCAGAGCCATTCCACCACTCGGTTTGGTGCGTAATGATGGTGGCGATCGCTCTGAGCCGCTGCATTTTTCTTAGCACCTGTGTTCCAGGCACAAGTGGGCAGCTAAGCGGTACGCCAGGAGCGTCATCGTAGTGAACTGTTCCAGATATCAGGTCACTCTCAAAGGTTTGTAGAAAGGCCATTCGATGCAGCAACCCCGCTAAACGTAGTCGGTGTAGTTGCCATGCGGGAAGATCTAATAATTGACCCACTACTTCTGCAAGGGTCGCCACCTCTGCTGCTGCCATTGGATTATTCACATCTGACTGGTCGATCAGTTGTGCAACCCGCAGGTAGGCCTGCAATTCGTTAGAAACCAGATTGTTGTCTAGCCCCTGCTGGGCATTTAGAGCATAGCTAGTGGGCTGTGACAGGTTTTGCTGGCTAGTTTGCAGATAATCCACTACCCGGAAAACAATTTCACCCAAGTTCTCAGCAGATGGCTGGTTACAACGTGCTTCCTGGTTCTGAGCTAAGGTGGCGATCGCTTCGACTTGACCTGCCAGAGCTTGCTGTAGCTCTGGGTCGTAGCGGTGAATGTGGGCGATCGCTAGCTCTGCTGTTTCTAGCACCAAACCCGACTCAAACGTCCAAAACCCATAAAACTTGCGCTCTAGATCGTTCTGGGGCACTCCAGCAGCACCATAATCTGCCTCGGATAACTCCTGACACAGCACCATCGCTGTGTAACTGGGCGACAAAATGATCAGGTGCCATTCTTGCGCTACTGGGTCTGTTTTGTCCAGGTTTACTAAAGCCACGTTCGAGCGCTGGCTGGTCGGATGCTCGGCAAAACCTGTGCCAGCCGCCGCCATGATTACAATTTGACTGGCTTGATCAGCAATTTCACCGTAGCGATCGGCTTCTTGTAAATACCACTTTCCTTGCTGAAACGCTGTAATCACCAGGGGGGCAGAGTCAGAATCAAGGATGGCATCTTCCAACGCATGACAGAGTGCTACCAATGTATTTTTGTAATACACGCCAAAATTGAGTGGTCTTTTTCCGGTTTTTTCAGATTGGTGGGCCGATCCTAGCTTTTGTAAAATTGAGCCTTGTAACATGCCAGCGGTTAAATGAAGGATTTACAACGTTGAAATATCTCTTGATCTACGATATGGCAGCTAATTGTCGATCGGAAGTGGCGATTGGTGCACTCAAAGCCTCTTCCAGATCAGCAACTCCTAACCGTTCTTCTAAGATTTTCATGACCTCTCGTCCAAAATCATTAGGATTGCGCCGCCAAGCTTGCAGGCAAACTTCCCCGAAAAAAGAGCCAAGTGGTTCTGGATTCCAGAGTAGCTTTTTGGCTACCCAAGGTAAATGAATTGCCAAAGGGTCATAGCCTTTCTTAAGGATGTCGTGTTTAAAGGCGTAATCCTCTAAGTGAGTGTGAGGTTGTAGTCCGATAAAGAAAATGGCAGGCTCTACTTTGTCTACTCCAAAAATGCGCTCTAGCTCACGGTGATAGGCGATCGTCTGCCGAATCGTGTCAAAGGTTTCGTCGATCACATTAAACGAGTAATTTACGGAAACCAAATCGTTGAATCCGGCCGCTTTCAGGTCACGGCAGTTTTGCAGCACGGTTCGCAGGTTATAGCCCATCCGCATCTTCCGAACAAGCTCCTGGGAACCGCTGGTGATGCCGATCTCAAAGTAGTTCATGCCTGTTTTTGTCATCAGGTCGCACAGTTCTGGGGTCAGATTATCTGCCCGAATGTAAGCAGCCCAATGAATATCTGTCATACCCGCATCCAGGATCTTTTGCAGTAGCTCGACTGCATCATCCATAAATCGTCGTGCTGGAATGAATTGAGCATCAGTAAACCAGAAGTTTCGCACACCCCGGTCATAAAGCTGGCGCATCTCCTTTACCACTTCATCGGCAGGATTGATCCGCACTTGCTTTCCTTCAACGACGGTGTAAACGCAGTAGCAGCAGTTGTGGGGACAGCCGCGTTTGGTTTGTACGCCAACGTAGAAGTCGCTTTCTTGTAGGTAGTATTCAAACTCTGTCCAGATGCTTGCGATGTAATCGTAATTACAAGCAGTTTTCTCGATGGGATCAGGCTGCTCGTGAACCATCCGTTCACGGGGAGTTGTCTCACCGACGACGTAGCAACGCTGATCGGAAAAGTCTTGACCTTGCAAGAGCCGCTCCAGCAAAACTTCTCCTTCACCGACTGAGATGATTGAGCCTTTTGGCAGCATTGTACCTAGCTGCTCATAAAAGACACTAACGGCTCCGCCACCCACGACTATGCGAACGTTGCTCTGATGTTTCCTAGCTCGCTGTAAGCCGCGCCTGATCAAGTTTGAGTTGCGCTGAAGCTCTACAAGATAGGAGGTTGCCATCCGTAGTCCGCCGATCGCCCCTCGTAGCCTGAGTAGCGGGTTACGAGCGTAATAAAACTCAAAAGCGTTTTGCAACGGGTTTCCGCCCCGCCCACCTACGGGAGCATAGATCTGAATGTCTCGCCAGGAGAATACCAATAGCGTTGGCTGAAACTCATCGATGCAAGCATCTAGAGCGGAGCTGAAGTCTAAAGGCGGTACAGTGCCTAAGTCAAAAATTCGCTGTGCAACGGTTGGAAACAGTTTGTGAACGTGGTCAGCTAGGTAAACTACACCAACCGGAAAGATTGGATTACAGGGTAGCCGCACGTACAGAATTCGATCTTCTGAGGAAACTTTGCTTAACGGTAGCTCTTGCGGGTTCATTAGCAGTCTAAGGCGCTATTGACAGTAAACAGAGGAGAAATCAGCAATGGAGAAAAATAACAAGGATCTGAAAAGTTTGGATCAAGTGGGGGCTGAAGATTTTGATTGGTGAGTCTAGCCTAAGAGCGATCGCTTCCCATCTTCACGACCAGAGTTTGTTTTGGTAAGATTCTGAAAACTAATTTATATAACTTTACGATACCACTGACTCTCGGCTGTTGCATGATGCTCAAAAATAATCCCGAATTGGAGTATGCTCATCCTCGGAGGCAAATTGCAGACTCAGCCAAAGCTCAGACGAATTTACCCTTATTAGATAGTTGGTTCGCGTCTGGGTCGAAAGAATAGCCGAAAATCGTTTGGAACCGCCAAACTCAAGCACTTTAGGTAACTTGACTTGAATCTGATCTGTGGAGCATCAGGCACTGGGGGGTTGGTAGTCGGGTTTACAGCAGCAGGGATCGCGGAATGTTAATGTTCCGATACGACCCTTAGTTCCGGTGCAAAGCTCCTCCCACAGTCATGGCACAAATCTTTGATCCCCTACCTTCCGATAGCTCAAGCCAAATCCTTTGCTGCTACGTGAATGCAACGAACAAGATCCAGATTGTCCGCGTGACCAACGTTCCTAACTGGTACTTTGAGCGCGTAGTTTTTCCAGGACAGCGTTTGGTGTTTGAATCCCTACCTCACGCTCATTTGGAAATTCATACTGGCATGATGGCTAGTGCGATTTTGTCTGATCGCATCCCGTGCGATCGCCTCCAAGTCGAAGAAGAAATAGAAGAGGAACCTGACCTAGTAGAGACAGAGGCGATCGCCACCCTGGCGATTGAAGAGCCTTTGGCAAAAGTTACGTGTTGATGAAAAAATCTAGAAAGCCAGTAGAGATTTAAGCAAACGTATCCCTACAGTGGGTTTTGAAAGGTCTGCTTAGGTTAGGTGTGCTTTCGCAATTTTTTTAGGATCATTATCTATAAAAGCAGGCAGAAATAGCAGTTTCCTATGCATGTGAGGTGTTAGGGTATCCATCCTCCAAGATTCATGCTTCGGTTTTAGTGCGAATACGAACCGCTATAAGATTATAGGAAGCTGTCTCTCGAATCCGTCCCTTGAATCTACCCTCCTTCCTTTGGTTGTGGCGCATTGCAGCTTGGTCAATGGGATTATCCCTGTTGGCTTATGTTCTGCTAGCGGCAACTGGAACCTGGCTTTTTTACAGTCGTCAGCAGCGGCAAGGACGACCTAAGTGGCTGCGCCCTCTCCATTACGGAATAGGAGGGACGATGGTTGTGCTAGTCTTGCTGCTGCTGGCGGTCGGTTTAGTTGGTACAGTTGGTTACTACGGCAATCTAGGACATTCTGTACATTTACCAGCCGGACTGACTGTGGTGGCGTTAACACTGCTCTCAGCTTGGAGTGCAACGCAAATTAGTCCAAAACACCCCTGGGCACGCCCGCTCCACATCGGTACTAACATCACTCTCCTACTAGGTTTCGTTGCCGTTTCGCTGACGGGCTGGAACGTTGTGCAAAAGTATTTACCCTGACCCGGATCTCAAATGGTTGAGGGCGAGACGATTAACCTCTCACCCTCAATCACTGAATGTGTATATAGGCTTTATTTGCGGCGAAAGTGTTTTAATACCCCTGCCATTTCTAAGACAACTTTGACTTGAGGGCTAACCCCGCGTAGCGTCATTCGAGCGTGACGCGCCCTAGACTTGATCAACCCTTCAAGCAAAACATTGGCGCTACTGGGTTCAATGAACTGGGTTTGAGTCAGGTCAAGCACGATGGAGATGCCTTCTTGAATCTTCTCTTCCAAATCTTGTGCAAGAAAAGGAGCTGTCCAAGCATCAACCCGTTTTGGTACACGAACTGTCACTAATGCATAGGTAGAGGTCATAGGAGGAGTAAATAGGTAATGAGGTTAGATAATTCGATATAACTGGATGGACCGCTGATCTAGCATCGGTGAGATTCTGTCTTTCTTTGCTGGGTGAAGTAGGGTGTTCTGGTGAAAATACTAGTTTGTTAACATCAGAACTCCGTAAATCTGCTCGTTGAGTTTCGGAGTCTTGTTAAAGTTTGCTCTTTTTTCCTCATTGTGTTGTGCTTCCATGAATCAGCCTCAGCTTGATCCAACTCAACCCCCTAACCTTCAAACCTCTCGCCAAACTGCGGCTAATCAACAAGCCGAATTAGTGCTAAGAATTTCACCATTAATTCGGCTGACGCTAACGTTGCTATACCTGGCACTCACCTTACCGCTGCCGTTTTTAGCACAGGTAACAGCGTCTCCTGTGCCGCCCCAACTATTGATAATAGGGCTGGTAATCGGCTGGCTAGGACTCTACGCAGCCTTGAGTGAGGGCGTGATTTTGAACGATCAGGGGATTCAAGTTGCATACCCAGGCTGGGTCCCCAATTTTTGGCGAAAGGGATGGTCTCTGCCTTGGTCAGAGGTGAAAGCGTTAAAGCCTCGTTCTACCGGGCAGGGTGGGCTAGTTTATTATTTCTTGAGTCAGTCGGGAGAAGCCTATCTACTGCCTATGCGAGTGGCTGGATTTGCCAAGCTAGTTGAGCGAGTGCAAGCTGAAACGGGAATTGATACGACGGATGTTCGCCCTCTGGCGCAACCCTGGATGTACCTAATTTTGTTGGTATTTACGCTGTTGTTGCTGATAGTCGATGGCTGGACAATCTGGACTGCCTTGCTTCAAGGAAACTTAATTTAATCGCAATTATTACGGATGCCCAGTTCAGCTCGTTCAGGTTCTACTCAACTGCGACTACAGCAAGTCAGTCTGGTATCTGGCATAGGTTCACAATGTCTTTTACAAGATATTTCCTGTGAAATTCTTCGCGGCGATCGCATTGCTTTAATCGGCCCGTCCGGGGCAGGCAAAACGTCTTTGCTGAAGTTGCTCAATCGGCTAAGTGAAGTTACTCAAGGGCAAATCTATTTTGGCGATCGCGAGATTCGACAGATCCCGGTCTTACAGTTGCGGCAGCAAATTATGCTGGTGCTGCAAGAGTCTAAACTTTTGGGAATGACTGTGCGAGAGGCGCTGATGTATCCGCTGCGGCTGCGGGGCATGGAGCGCTCCCAAATGCAGCAACGGGTTGATGAGTGGACTGAGCGCTTGCACATTCCTCTAGAGTGGCTAGACCGGACGGAGCTACAGCTTTCTGTAGGGCAACGACAGCTTGTAGCGATCGCCCGGGCTATGGTCGCTCAGCCTGAAGTGCTGCTGTTAGATGAACCTACCTCTGCCCTGGATGCGGGTCGAGCGGCTTACGTGGTTAGCGTTCTATCAGACTGGGCTAAATCTGGTCAAATGACGATTTTGATGGTGAACCATCAGCTAGAGTTAGCTGAGCAGTTTTGTACCAGAGTGCTATATCTGCAACAGGGCAACTTAGCTCAAGACTTGGATGCCGAAAAGGCAGACTGGAACGACCTGAAACAGACTTTAATTCAAGCCGAGGCTGAGATAGCTAAAGAATGGGAGTAGTCCTGTTTCAGCGGCTTTCCACTACTTTTGATAGCGGACGTATGGCATTCTTTGAGACGGAGTGGCGATCGCCCGGTATTCCGTTGGAGCCCACTACTTCGACGTTGAACCGATAGCCCACGTTACGAACTGTCTGGATCAGGTTAGGCTGCCTGGGATCGACCTCAATTTTTTTGCGTAGCGAAAGAACATGGGTGTCAACCGTACGATGGTTGTCGATGGCGTCAGGCCAGGCTTTCCGCAACAGCTCTGAACGGCTGAGCGGCAAACCTCCTGCCTGGGCTAAAACATAGAGCAGACTAAATTCCTGAGGAGTTAACTCAATTAGATCGCTTTTAAAGCGAACTCGACGCTGGATCAGGTCTATCTTTAAATCGCCGTAGTCAAGCAAAGCTGGAGCAGCAGTTGTGCGGCTGCGTCGAGTCAGAGCTTCGACTCTAGCTAAAAACTCCTGCATCCCAAAGGGCTTGGTTAGGTAGTCATCGGCACCCGCACGTAGCCCATTCACGATGTCTGCTTCAGTATTTCGGGCAGACAGCATCAATATTAATGCCTGCTGCTGCTGTTGAAGCCAGCGACAAAACTCTAACCCATCTCCGTCCGGCAGCTCAGAGTCCAGGATCACCAGCGTTGGTTGACGATTGTGAAACACCTCTCGGGCTTGATGAATGTCAGCCGATTGATGAACCCAATAGCCTACTTGCTGCAAGTGCCAGCCGAGCAGCGATCGCAAATGAGGATTTCCCTCAACAATTTGGATGCAAACAGATCCCACAATGCTAAGCTTTCCTCGAAGTCAGCGGATTTAAGGTTATCAGAGCAACTGTCAAGGTTTTGTAACTGCTGCTACCCTACCCGTCACTGTATCTCCGAGCTATTACGTTCTGTAGCTTAAATATTTGAGCTGGAGATGTAATGTCCATTTGGGCATAATCCAATTGAGGGACGGTGGATAGAAGCACCTGAGGTTAGAATGAATTTAGTGGATTAGCTCTACCAAGGTTACTTAATCTCCGTTTTGCTGGCGCTCGCGCCTCACAACTCATCCTACTAGCTGTCAAAAAAGTGTGTTCCTACCAGTCCGCCAATCCCTGTAGTTTAGATAGTAAAAAATCAGCTTATTAGCGGTTACTTGTTTACGATTGCCTATTTACGATACATTCAAAGGACCAAGTCAGTGCCCGCCCTATACTCTGACCTCTGCTCCGTCAAGACCTGCTTAAGTATCTGTCTGAATAAATTTTGTGTTTACAAGGTATAAGAATCCTCACCACTAACTATGCTTCGAGACACTCAAACTATTCGCTACTACCAGAGAATCACTGATGCTCTGGCTGAACAGTGGAACCGGGGTTATCGTTTTGACGACCTGCGGCTCTACCTAGACGGCTACCTGGCTGCCTTACGTCATAGCAACGCAATTGAGCCTTATTTAATTCACCGTTTAGAAGAAGAAGCCACTCGATATCTGTACGATCCGTCTAATTTTGAGGTTCCACAGTCAGAGCCAGATTATTACTAAAAAGGTCCTTAGATCCTAAATCTGCAAAAATTAAGCGGGAGTGTAGCAGTGCTACACTCCCGCTTAATTTTGCGGCAGAATCTAAGGCATTTGTAAAGTAGTGAAAACAAACAGTAACTTTTAAGTACTTCCTTTACGTATTCTCTGGATGTCATCGCATAATTTGATCACAGCTTCTTAAAAAGTTCAGCAAAAGTTAACTTACGCTCTAAGAAATTCTCAAGCAATCCTCTTTCAAAGAACGGTCTTCTTAAATAGATTCTTTGTAAACGAACTTTGATGGCTAAGGGGCTGAAGGAGCTGCTCACATTGGCAAAAAGCAGTCTATTTAGGAATTACAGGTGGGTGTGGGAGTGAGGAAATGTAAATTGTTTCCTTCCTTTTTAGGAGTGCTTGGTTAAGGTTACGTCTCAGTATCACAAGCAACATTCGGAAGCAATTTTATTGGCTTAACCCCATTTGATTTGGAGTTGAAAGATGAGTAAAACAATCGTCAATTTAACTTTACCTGTAGTAGTGGAAGAAGCTGAGGATGTACTTGATACTTACCCTTATCATCCTTATCAGCAGGCATTTTCAATTCCTGATTTACGGAAGAAGCTAATTTCTTACGTACTCTGTCGGGTACCTGGAGTGTACACAGTAGTTGAAGAAGCCGACCAAGCAGCGATGAATCCTAAGTCCTTGTGCAATTCTTTGGAACAGCGAACTCAGATCGAGAATTTGGTTCGTCAAGGGATTGAGCACATTCTCCAGGAGAATATGGATTGGATCGAGCGTCATATTCCCCAGGAGACAAATTCTGCTTTTGCCCCGTCTAATTGGTTTGGTTGAGGTTTTGCTGAAGCAAATGTAAATTAAGTGCAGGAGATAGTTCGCTTGCACGGGGATTGCGACTAACTCAGTTCGGTTTTGCGGGTACACCTAATCAGCACATGCCGTTATTGTCGTAACAGAGGACAACGTAATGCATTTATGTGTTCCTAACGACTATCTGGGTAAGTCAGGTGTATAAGTGGTATTTGCCAACTCTAGGTGAAATTTTAGCGGTGAGTGGATCAGCTCAAACCGCTGAAAGATCTGGTTTTGAGGCACAGCGACGAGTTAGAGCAGAACGAGAGTGGTGTGGTGCGATCGCTGCTCTCAACTCTTTGCTCCAATCTAGATCGGTAGCTACTCCTGATGGTTTAGCTGCTTCAGCTAATTCAGCTAATTTAGAAGAGACAGCTTCCCTTAAACGAGAAGAGCAAGGGCTAGTTTTGTCGGGTCCTTTGCCTGTACTAGACCAGCCAAATCTGGTTTCAAGTTTCTCAACCTGGACATTTACGACTGAGCCCATTGGCGCTTTGAGCCTGATGCCGTTTCAGTTGCTTCCGGCGGCTGGCAAGGTGACTCAATCTCGCCCTACTTCTTCGACGCTGCCTCTGTTGCCCAATGATCCGCTGGCAGCAGAGCAGTTTTGTCTGGTATTGACTTCTGAGTTTAGCCTGGTGATGGTGTTGGGCGAAGATGCAGATGCCAAGCCAGCCTTTTTGTTTTCGTTTGAACCTGAAGTCGTCTGGCAGTCTTGGCGATCGCTGCAATCACGCTTGCTGCTGACTAACCCTCAATCTTTTGAACATCTGGATACGTTGGTCAAGCAATTTTTGCCTAAGCCACCGGACTACCGATTGGTGATGCAATTTAGCCAACTGATGTTGGCACACCTGCCTGAACCGCTGGATTGGGAGATGGGAGGCGATCGCGCTGGCGTACCGATTCGACAAGTTTCTTACACCCTGTCTTCTGCCAACCAATCGTCTACATCTCAGGGGCAGAACGACAATCTGACAGTCGGGACAAAGCCAAATACTCGTCATCCTCTGTCAAAACCAAATCAGCCCTTGAAGATAGCTACTAAAGGGCGACCGTATGATTCTTCATTAGAGAAACTGGCTCAAGCGAAACTTGGCTCAGACGCAGAGCTGTTGCAGGCGATCGCCCATGAAGTTCGCACGCCTCTAACCACCATTCGCACCTTGACTCGGCTGTTGTTAAAGCGAAAAGACCTCAGCCCAGATGCGGTTAAACGGTTGGAAGTCATCGACCGGGAATGTACGGAGCAGATTGACCGCTTTAGCTTAATTTTCAGGGCGGTCGAGCTAGAAACATCCGCTGTTAAGCATCCGTTAAGTCCGTTGGCAGCAATTTCCCTGACTCAGGTGTTTCAGGACAATGTACCTCGCTGGCAAAAGCAGGCGAGTCAGCGAGGATTGACGCTAGAAGTCATCTTGCCGCAAAAGCTGCCACTGGTGGTCAGTGATCCAACCATGTTAAATCAAGTGCTGACTGGGCTAATGGATCAAATCACCCATAGTCTGCCGTCTGGAAGCCACATTCAGGTGCGAGTTATGTTGGCGGGACACCAGCTCAAGCTACAGCTTCAGTCTCAGCCTAAAGACGACGTAGAAAGCTCAAACGGAAGAGGCTCTAGGAAAACGGTACAGTCGAGCTTTGCAACTGGGCTTAAATCTGTGGGTCGATTGCTGATGTTCCAGCCAGAAACAGGTAGTCTCAGCTTAAATATGTCGGTTACCAAGAATCTGTTTCAGGCATTGGGCGGTAAGCTGATTGTGCGACAGCGTCCTGAGCAGGGAGAGGTGTTGACGATCTTCTTGCCTTTGGAGACTAAAAGGCTTGAAGAGTGAGAAGTCCAAAAATTAGGGCTACAGATGGAAGGGCACTCTGCGGAGCGGAGTGCCCTTCCATCTGTAGCCTCTTTCTAAAGCAACGTTATAACTTTTCCCAGAAATTGCTCTAGCAAGCACCAGAGCGACGAGAGAATAGGATTTGAACCGTTTTCCAGATGATCACCAGGTCATACATTGGGTTCCAGAGGCTCTGGTAGCGCAGATCCAGGTCTACGATGTGCTCAAAATCTTTGATTGAAGAACGACCGCTGACTTGCCATTCGCCCGTCAATCCGGGTTTGACGTTAAGGCGCTGCCAGTGGCGATCGCCATAGTGCTTAACCTCATCAGAAGTAGGAGGACGAGTTCCTACGAGGCTCATTTCGCCAACCAGCACATTCCAAAACTGGGGCAGCTCATCCAGGCTGGTCTTCCGTAAAAACTTCCCAACTTTAGTAACTCTGGGATCTTGTTCGTTTTTGAAGATCATTCCCTTAGCTTCGTTAGCAACCTGTGCCTTGAGTAGGTCAGCATTGTCAACCATCGAGCGAAACTTGCGGATTTTGAAGCGGGAACCCTGCAAGCCAAAGCGCTCTTGCTCATAAAAGACTGCACCGGGGCTGTCTAGCTTGATGGCGATCGCAATTGGGACAAACGCTACCGCCAAAATTAGCAACCCCACCAGGCTACCTACGATATCAAGCAACCGCTTGAAAACGGAATAAGCTGACGGATGAACGTCTCTTCCCAACTGAATGGAAGGTGCTAGAGAGTTTGAGAGGGTTGCCTCTGAGACTGTATATTGGGTCATCCTAACCTTCCTGCCATCAATGCTTGAAAACAATGACCGTGTAAATACTTAAGAAGCTATCCAAAGAATATAGTCTGCTCTCCAGAACGGAGGAGAGGGTGACACCCAGTCTTTGCAGAAACTTGTCATTGAGAATCAAGATGGTGGAAGTTTGTGAAGTTTATGTAAAGCTTAGGAATCAGATTGGTATCATTCAATCCAATTAGAAGAGCCCTTAGAAGATTCGTGCTTTTGGCAGGAAGTCTTTTACGCTATTAAATGAAGTCTTCTACGCTATTAAATGAAGCGTTCTTGATTCTCAAGCTTTTTCATATCGGATTAACCTCATGGCTGAACCCACTTCTCCTCAGTTTTCGGCAGACTCACCAGAGCAAATTCAGGACAGCCCCCTCGACGGCGTGGATCCGAATTCACCCCTAGAAGCTGCTACACCCGCTGCTGTAAACCGTAGTGGCAAAACCCGTCAGCTTTTAGGCATGAAGGGTGCAGAAGCTGGAGAAACCTCAATCTGGAAGATCCGGCTGCAGCTAATGAAGCCGATTACCTGGATTCCATTGATTTGGGGCGTAGTTTGTGGGGCAGCTTCATCGGGTGGCTATACCTGGACGCTGGAAAATGTGCTGCTGGCTGCTGCCTGTATGCTGCTGTCTGGCCCGCTGCTGACTGGCTATACTCAGACGCTAAATGATTTCTACGATCGCGATATTGATGCGATCAATGAGCCTTATCGCCCCATTCCTTCTGGTGCAATTTCCGTGCCTCAGGTGGTGGTTCAAATTCTTGTTCTGCTGGGTGCTGGGTTGGGTGTTGCCTACCTCCTTGACGTATGGGCAGGTCATGAATTCCCCACAATCGCAGTGCTGGCGCTGGGAGGATGTTTCATTTCTTATATCTATTCTGCTCCGCCGCTCAAGCTCAAGAAGAATGGCTGGTTGGGCAATTATGCGCTGGGAGCTAGCTATATTGCGCTGCCTTGGTGGGCAGGTCATGCTCTGTTTGGCGATTTGAATCCGACAATTGTAGTGCTGACGCTGTTTTACAGCTTGTCGGGGTTGGGCATTGCGGTTGTGAATGATTTCAAGAGTGTGGAAGGCGATCGCCAGCTCGGTCTCAAATCCTTACCCGTGATGTTTGGCATTGGTACGGCTGCTTGGATTTGCGTCTTGATGATCGACGTATTTCAATCTGGGGTTGCAGCTTATCTAATCAGCATTCACCAAAATCTCTATGCTGTCATCCTGATTTTGCTGATCATTCCGCAAATTACGTTTCAGGATATGTATTTCTTGCGGAATCCTGTAGAAAACGACGTAAAGTATCAAGCTAGCGCACAGCCATTCTTGGTTTTTGGCATGTTGGTCACGGCTCTAGCACTTGGACAGGCAGGGGTTTGAGGGCGTTGGGGTGCAATTCATACCATCAGTTCTGGTCAAATTCGCTTGTGGAATTCAGGCTTTAGCCCTTAGACTTTAGACCGACTAAATTCTAGTTTCCAGGTTTCATTGATCCGAGCCAATTCTGAGCAGCTAAGGATGAATTCATTTGTTGATGCACTAGACTTAACGATAATTCGTCCGGAGGAATCAGGAGATTGTGCTGTAGCTGTGAAGGGAGCGATCGCCTTCCAACCCAAAGCTGCAACCTGGAACGGACTAGATACACTGGGGTGTAGATTCTTCCCAAGCCCTATAGATCGACAGAAGCGGCTTGGCTTGTGGTGGTGCGAGAGGAACTGAAGTGGCAGATTTTATTTCCAAGCTCAAAGCCATGTCGGCTAAGTTCAACAATTCTGGTTCAACTCAATCTAATAGAGCATCTGGCAAGTCTGGCAGTTCGCGTCAAAATCCTTCTGCTAGACGAAGTAGGCGGCGCTCAAAGTCTCCTGCTGCCCCGTTGTTTGCAAAATTGCAGTCAATGACCAACTCTAAACTTCGTCGCCGCTCGGAGTCTCCAGGGCAGGGTACTCCCGAGCCCGGGCACAAAAAGCCGCTCTATTGGCGTTGGTGGCCCTGGGTATTGCTGGGACTTGGCGTCGGCGTTGTTGGTAGCGGAGTTTATGCCTATCGAACGGTGCAGGCTGTTGATCAAAAGCTGCCTGACACGGGCAACATCTTGACTTTTGTCCGCGATGGAACGATGACCATCAAAGCAGCGGATGGCACTATCTTGCAGCAGCTTGGTCCCGCAACTCGCGATAAGCTGACTTTTGACCAGATTCCGCCGCAACTGATCGAGGCATTTTTGGCGGCAGAGGATCAGGATTTCTACGAACACAACGGGATTGATTATCAGTCGATCGCCAGAGCGGTTATCGCCAACGTTTCAGCAGGTGAATTAGTAGAAGGTGGTAGCACCATCACCCAGCAGTTGGCCCGAATCGTTTTTCTCTCTCAAGAACGCAGCTTTCAGCGAAAACTGCGGGAGGCCTTACTGGCCCAAAAGATTGAGCGCGATTTAGATAAACAGCAGATCTTAGAGTATTACCTCAACCTGGTTTATCTCGGATCTAGTGCCTATGGGGTAGCAGATGCAGCCTGGGTCTATTTCAGTAAAACTGCCGATCAGCTAACGCTGTCAGAGATGGCGATGATTGCAGGCATGGCTCCGGCTCCTAGCGTTTACTCTCCGTTGGTTGATCCGGTGGCGGCCGAGCAGCGGCGCAACGTGGTGCTAGCCCGAATGCTAGATTCAGAATTCATTACGCAAGCTGAAATGGATGCGGCGATCGCCACTCCGCTAACGGTTAACCCCAGCATTCCAAAGCGGCTTTACAGCGAGATTCCCTACTTCACCTCTTATATTCAGCAACAGCTTCCCCTGCTTATTCCAGAAGAAGAACTAAAAGTCGGTGGTCTTACCGTTGAAACAACCGTGAACCTGGAATGGCAAAGAATTGCTCAAAATACGGTGAGAAATGCGATCGCCAACTACGGGCCGGGGCAAAACTTTGAGCAAGCAGCCTTGGTTTGCATCGACCCGCGCAATGGCGAAATCAGAGCCCTGGTTGGGGGTGATGATTTTGCTGAAAGCCAGTTCAACCGAGCAACTCAAGCACAGCGGCAACCTGGTTCTACCTTCAAAACCTTCGTTTATACAGCAGTGATCGCCTCTGGTTCTTCTCCATACAAGAGTTATGTAGATGCCAAATTTGTTGTAGACGGCTACGAACCGCAGAACTACAGCAGGGGTTATAGAGGCAGCGTTTCCATTCGAGATGCTCTAGTTTCTTCGATTAACATCGTTGCAGTCAAAGCCCTGATTGATGTTGGGTTTGACCCCGTGATCAGGATGGCAAGCAACATGGGGATTAAATCAGAATTGTTGCCTACCTATTCGCTGGCTTTGGGAGCCTCTGAGGTTAACCTGCTAGAGCTAACCAGTGCCTATGGCACCCTGGCAACGCAAGGAAATTATGCCGAACCACACGGCGTTGTTAGAGTCATCAATCGCTCTGGTGAAGTGATTTATGAATCGGAGGTTGAACCCAAGCGTGTGGTGGACGAAACCAGCGCAGCCATCATGACCTGGATGCTGCAAGGAGTCGTCCAAAATGGAACTGGAGCACGAGCTCAACTGGGTCGCCCGGTCGCTGGAAAAACGGGCACTTCTGAGGAAAGAAGAGATCTCTGGTTTGTCGGCTACACACCTCAGCTTGTAACTGGTGTTTGGTTAGGAAATGATGACAGCCGCCCAACGTACGGAGCCAGCAGTACGGCTGCTCGTACCTGGCGGGACTTTATGGGCACCATCGTGCAATGGCTACCGGTTCAAGAATTTCCTGAACTACCTCGACTAGAGGGGCGTAGGGGCAGTATTGAAGCTGACCCTGTGCGACCGGGACGCGTTTCAGCGAGTAGTGCTAGGAATAATGATAACAACGACGACGAGGGCGGCGATCGCACCGAGAGACGATCTGAGCCTTCACGGAGAGAGCGATCGCGCAGCAATGAGGAAGAGGAGAAGACCGAGGATTTGCGAGAGCGCTTGCGAGATAGTGGCGATTCCGGTGACTCTGGTGGTGACTCAGCTCCTGCTCCCGCTGCTCCGCCAGAGGCTGCTGCCCCTGAACCTGCTCCCGCAGCAGAACCCGCCCCACCTGAACCATTACCTCCTGTAGTTGTGCCCACTGAGCCCGTCTCCGAACCTGCACCGCCACCAGAAGCCGCAGCAGAGTAAGCGTATCGGTGGATCCCTAGAAAGGTGGATGTATTCTTTAGCGTTTTTTTGTATGGTTATCTAATGTTTTATAGAGGAGCTGATAGCCAATGACTTTAATGACGGAAGTTGCCGGACCTCATTTTCCAATTTCCGCTACGCTAGTTTACGTCGTCGGGTTTATTGCCGCTGTAACCATTGGTTCGATCGCCTGGTATAACTCGAAGCGTCCTCCTGGCTGGGAAGGCAAAGAGCGTCCAGACGTTGTACCTAAAGTTGACAAAGACCAAAACCCTGGTCTCTAAAGTCGGTTTCGCAACCGACGGCTAAGTTCGTAACTTATATCAATTTTTAATCGAGGAAGCAGTGGCGGAAGTGTACATACTTCCGCTTTATTTTTAAGTCACACTCACGTTATACCAATTCCAAGAAGGGGCTACAGGTGGAAGTCACCCCGCTTGGCAGGGTGACTTCCACCTGTAGCCCCTTCTTAGAGAAACGTTATTACGGATAAAGTCCTCGGTCGATCAGAGCTTGAGCAACCCGCCCTACCCCTAGCATGTATGCGGCAAGCCTGATTGGCACCTGTCTCATCTGGGACTGCTCCATTACCTGCTGGAAGGCATGGACAATCAATCCTTCCATTTCTCGGTTAACTCGTTCTTCATCCCAAAACACGTAGGAAAGTCCTTGCACCCACTCCAGATAACTCACCACTACTCCGCCTGCGTTCGCCAGGATATCTGGAAGAACGGTTACTCCTCGTGCTTCTAGTGCCCGGTCTGCTTCTAAGGAAACTGGTCCGTTTGCCGCCTCTGCAACGATGCTGGCTTTTACCTGGTCAACATTGTCCGCAGTAATTTGGTTTTCTAGAGCGGCTGGAATGAGAACATCGCACGGTAAAGCCAGTAACTCAGCATTGCTAATGGGAACGGAGCCAGGAAAGCCTTTCAGGTTTTTGTCATGTTCTGCAGAGTAGGCCTTGAGCGCTAGAATGTCGAGCCCATCTGCCGCAAAAATTCCGCCAGAGCCTCTAGATACTGCCAGGATTTTAGCTCCAGCTTGATGTAGCAATAGAGCTGCGGCACTGCCAACATTTCCAAAACCCTGGATGACAATCCGGGAATCGGCGATCGCCCTTCCCTGCTTTGCCAACGCTTCCCGTACCACAATCATCACTCCTCGTCCGGTAGCCATTTCGCGCCCGCGCGACCCACCAATTGAAATGGGCTTACCCGTTACTACTCCTGGCACCGCATGTCCCACATTCATCGAGTAGGTGTCCATCATCCATGCCATTTCGCGGGCTGAGGTTCCCACATCAGGAGCCGGGATATCAACAGATGGGCCAATGTCTTTAATTAACTCACTGGTATAGCGGCGCGTAATCCGCTCCAATTCATTCACGCTATAACGATTGGGGTCGAGCGCAATTCCTCCCTTGGCTCCACCGTAAGGAATGCCTAACAGCGCACACTTCCACGTCATCAGCATGGCCAGCACCGAAACCTCTTGCAACGTTACGGCTGGGTGATAGCGAGTCCCGCCTTTATAAGGTCCAAGAATATCGCAGTGCTGAACGCGATGTCCCGCAAAAACCCGCACTTCGCCATTATCTAACTTGATGGGAATGGAGACAGTGACGACCTTACGCGGATTGCTCAGAATAGTTAGAACACCTTGATCTAAATGCAATTCTCTAGCTGCCGCCTCAAGATAGCTACAGGCTTGATCGGCTGGGCAAATGTGAGCTGGAGAAGGTGCTTCTAACGGTACCAGCGGTGATAAAACCATAAATCTTCTCGCAATCGTGGAATTCCACGAACTGAATGTCTATTTATTGATCCCTATGGCCAGACTAGCCGTTTTTCTAAAAAATATTCTATTTTGTAATCTTTGTTACTGTTTATTTTTCCAGTTTGTCCATTTGTGGTCGTGGTAGACCTTCAGCATGAATGGTAGCGCGGCTCCGCTGCGCTACCATTCACGCCTTAAGAAGTGATTCAGAGGTCTATTGAATACAGAGTGAATACAGAACAGGGCAAAAAAGGGGCTACCCGATCAACAGTCAGAACAATGATATTTGTGGGATATCAAACTTCCTGGATAGATTGAGAAGGTGCTTTTGACAATTGTTCGATCGTGTTCCACCAGCGATCGCGCCCATTTTGTTGATGCCAGTACCAGTATTCGCACCCCCACAGCAAAATAGTGCGATAGCCTAAATCCACTAACAGGTTTACAAGCCCAGAAGTTTGTTGGGGAGATGAACTGGGATACTGAACAGCATCCAGGGCAACAAGGTGATTCGGTTCCCAAGGTTCCGCTTGTGCTTCCGAAACCCATGCTTCTTTGCCGCTCGTAGACAGTTGTTGTTGCCATGCATTGAGTTTGTACCAGTATGCAGGGGATGGTTGTAGGTAACTAGATAGATTGCCATCTGGAACCTGTGTGTAAACATTGATTCCAACTGCATCAGCAAGCGATAGGCTTTCCTGGAATGCTCGATCGTCCTCATTCGAGCCTGCATCGGGTAGTGTAATTGCATTAGTTAGCAACAGTTTCTGTCTCGGCAGCGCTAGTGTACGGGCTAACTCAACCTCTTGACGCACAAATTCATAGCTCAAATAACGCCCCGATGTAATGGCTAGTCGAGTGAACGGTTCATTCTCAATCTGCCAGTATTTAAGATTGGGCGCATCGCGGGTATGTTCAATAACTTTTTGAATGAAGCGTAATGTGTAATTGGCGATCGCTGCATTGTGATCAACAGGTTGAGAAGTGATAGAAGTATCCTGTTGGGCAGCTAGCCAACTGGGGAAGTGAAACTCTGGCCAGCGTGGTGCTTTCATGCCAACTGTAAGTATCACTTCGATTCCGTGTCTGTGGCTTTCATCAAGTAACCAATCAAGAGTCGTGAAATCAAACGAGTTCTCTAATGGCTCAATCTCATGCCAGTAGCTACATAAGCGAATTCTCTTAAGTCCAAGAGAGCAAATCTGACGAAAGGCTTCTTGATAGTTCAAGTTAATGTATTGGCACTGAAGTTGGCTAAACGTTGTTCCAACTTGAGTTTGACTTTGAGTTAGCAATTGCTGCAAATAAGGCAAGGCAACTACTTTACCTGTATCAGATACTACGAACCCAAGCAGAGTGGACACCGAGAGTGCCATAAACTGTCTTCTATAAGTCAAGTTGAACTACCTCACTCTCGAAGAAATATCTTTTATAGATACTCACTTATGGATACTCATTTGCAATCTGTGCCCTGTTGACTGCTCTTCTACTGAATGGCTTTATGATAAGGGATAATTCTGAGCAGGAAACCGCATTTTCGTGCTCAATTAAACGCAGCGACCGAAGAGCACAACAGATGTGAGACAGACGTTTTACGGAGCCTGAAGTAGACCTGTGAAGAACTAAGTTGAACCAATTTTTGCGACTTCTCTTAGCCGCTCCACATCGCGCATTGGGGGTGCACCAAACTGCCGCTTATACTCTCGGTTAAAGTGTGAAGGATCGTCATACCCCACCTGGTACGCCGCAGTGGTCGCGTCCAGATTTTGCCCCAGCATTAGACGGCGAGCCTCCTGAAGCCGCAGTTGCTTTTGGAACTGCAAAGGACTCATGGCAGTAACCGACTTAAAGTGATGATGAAAGCCCGAAACACTCATGCCAAGCTCTCGTGCAATGTTTTCAATCCGCAGCGGCTGGTTAAAGTCTTTACGAAGGCGATCGACCGCTCTGGCGATGTGGTGCGTGTAGCCACCGAGAACGGCAATCTGACGCAGCCGAGCCCCTTGCTCTCTCATTAGAAGTCGATAAATTGCGACGGATAGTTATGGTCGTGATCTCCACACCGAAGGTTTGGCTTGCCAAGCAGATTGTAGAGCGATACTTTATTTAGACAAATAAAGTATCGCTCTACAACCCTTAAAGCCGATGGCGGGATTTGAACCCGCGACCGCTCGATTACGAATCGAGTGCTCTACCACTGAGCCACATCGGCATAGACAGTAGACAAGTATAGCAGTCTTCCTTGCCAAGTTTCTACAAAGCGCGTTGAGAGATTGAAGAATTTGTAGATGAAGCTTCCATAACAGTTAGTCAACGTCCGATGACCCACATCTTTGTCTATGGTGCTATAGTACGTATGTACTGATGGGGACAAACCTGCACACCTGGAAACAGGGGGAGACATATGACTATAGGTACCAGACAGAGAAGAGTTAGTAAAGATCCAACTCCTGTGACGGCGACTCGGACCCTGGCACTGGATGCGGGTAACTATGACCTTAAGTTTTATGACGGCACGGGGCATCCAAAAGCGATTCGATCTGTACGTTTCCAGTTACCTCAAGGTCGAGATGCTGTTCGTTATTCTGAAGCCTCGCCTCTCATTGCGCTACCTGATGGTACACGGTACCACTTTGGCGCACAGGCTTAT
Source organism: Oculatella sp. FACHB-28 (assembly GCF_014696015.1). Taxonomy (NCBI): domain Bacteria; kingdom Bacillati; phylum Cyanobacteriota; class Cyanophyceae; order Oculatellales; family Oculatellaceae; genus Oculatella; species Oculatella sp. FACHB-28. The sequence goes on from NZ_JACJPJ010000065.1 coordinate 52,223, forward strand.
AAATACAGAAGGCAGCAGCAAACTGTAGTCGAAAACAAAGTTGAGCTGGCAAAGCTACACTTGTACGCTTGTCTCGAACCTACAGGTGCAGAAGTTTCTGAGTTCCCCTTAAACCTTTACGTTTCTACTCCTGAACCTGCTAGAAACGAAGACGCGATTCGAGAGCAACTTTTAGGACTGCATGAGTTTGTTCGGAATGGCGTTGAGTTTCGGGTCAATGTAGAGCAGGTTGAGGTTGAGCGGGAAGGCATGGGGGCTTACCACTACGCGCGTAAGCAGGGACACATTCCCAACAACGGATACACGATTGTGGTTGATATTGGGGGAGGAACTTGGCTAACTCGTCTGGTTGATGCAGAAGGTGACGTGATTGATGAAAACGTCATGGATCGGGGCGGAACTTATGAGTTAGCTGCGTCGATTAGCTTCGACAGACGATTGACCGATATTCTCGGCACAACCGCAGACCCCAGCATTGTAATGGATGGCTTTCGGGTAGGACATACCTATGCAGATACCGAGTTAACTTGGGCACCCTGGCTGGAAGAGCATTTAGATTCCTGGTTTAAAGGAATTTTTCAAACCATCAAGGCTCAATATACGCCCTACATGGCGAGAGTGACCCGATTTTTGGTGACAGGGGGAGGTTCTCACCTGATCGCAGAGCGGTTGGCAGGGCGGAAATTGTTTGCTGTGATGGGTGATCCTCAGTTTGCAAATGTTCGTGGTTTGTTTCTTTTATCTAACGATACACAGCTATGTATGACAACAAAGTAAGGCTAAGCCAGGATGTCCTTGATAAGGCTGAACTCATTGCTGCCGAGTGGGGACTCAAAAATGCCCGTGCTGCTGTGGAAGCAGTCTTCCGTCGCTACTCAGATGAGTATCTGTATGGACGCGGGAAGTCTATGGATGAAGCGTCAAATGTTCACTTTTTGGACTCGACTACGTTTAACCAAGGACCGAGCAGCGGATGTGAAGCACTGAATGAGTTAGAAGACTTATTGGCAATGTAAGCCACAATTTTCAATTTTGTAGAGACGTGATTAATCTTTGCCTTTGGATTAATTGCGTCTCTACAAGAGGATTAACTGGTGGCAACTGAACCGTTTCGACGGCGATCGCCCGCTCCACTAATTGTTCCATCAGGGTGTTGCATCACAGTATGTACTCCACCAAAAAACATATTATGGTTTTCCCATAACACCAGTTCTCCATTGAAAGGAAAAGATGTTTTCTCGAAGTCTGAGTGATGAAAGCCAGGCTCCAGGCTGAGCACATCGTTCTCCCAATGCATCCGAGAACTGTTGACTGCATCATCTACCGACATATCAAAATCAATGATGTTGGAAATGACTTGAAGGATAGCAGTCCTGATTCGATTGGAACCACCAGAACCTAAAACAATCTCAGGCTGGTTCTGTTGTAGCACCATTGTAGGTGCCATCATTGAAGAGATTCTTACATTGTTTTGCCACTGATGAAACCCAGTGGGATGTAAATCTGCCTCGCCCAACATGTTGTTTGTCATTACTCCAGTTCCAGGAATGACATGAGAAGAGCCTTCCCCATTGGATGAGGTGACGCTAGCGGCATTTCCCTCTGCATCAACAACACTCAGGTGCGTTGTACTACCCCACTTATTGGTTACAGGAGTGAGTTGATTAGCGTATTGGCTGATATGCTCAGCAGATAAGAAGTTTTGCGCTACATCGGGTTGATATAAGTTAGCGTCATATCCATCTGTTCGGGCCTGATTGGTCAAGCGCATTGCGTTGGATAGAATTTTCAGGTGTTCGGTTGTGCCAAAGCCAACGGTAGATAAATCTAACTGAGATAGTAGTGATAAGGTAAATGCGATCAGGCTACCGCCAGAACTAGGGGGAGGATTCGTTAAAAGTGTGTTGCCTCGATAGCTAGTCTTTAAGGGTTTCCGTTCAATCACCCGATAGTTTTTGAGATCTTCTAAAGTTAAATATCCTCCGTTTTCCTGACAATCCTTAACTAGTTGTTGAGCAATTTCGCCTTCATAGAAAGCTTCAACTCCTTCTTCAACCAAACAATTTAAGGTGTCTGCCAGATCTGGAATTGCAAAGGTTTCGCCAGCTTGAAGTAACGCTCCATTAGGAGCAAAAATCTCCCGCGCTCCTGCGGTACGCAGCAAAATCGGTTCTAAAATTTTTAGACAGTAGGACTGAAAATCATCTAACAGGACACCCGTTTTAGCATAGTGAATTGCAGGTTCAACAATTACCTCAAGCGGTAGTCTGCCCAATCGTTTATGAACGTGGAAAAGCCCTTTCGCAGTTCCAGGGACGGCGATCGCCCCTAGTCCAACATGAAACTCTTGAGCAACGCTGCCAAAATTGACTGAAACAGGACAAAAATCAATGTCTTTAACGTCTCGCTTTTGACCTGGAGTTTGAGTGAAAAAGTCAAATAAAATGTTTTCGTTGTGCTGCGTATGAGCAAGTAGAAAACCACCACCTGCCAAAGAAGTGAGCGTTGCTTCTGTGACACATGAGGCTAAAACTGCGGCGACTGCAGCATCAAACGCATTTCCACCTAACCGCAACATTTCTATTCCTGCTTCAGCCGTTTGTAAATTTCCGGCCGCGATCGCCCCACGAGTTTTCTGAATCATATAGCTGTACTAAGTAAGTAGACCTCATTAAACACTGTTGAAAAAATGGGGGAGTACCCCGTTCCTTGTATTTGTCCATTTACTTAAATTTCTTAGAAAAACTGAAAAATACTAAAAATGTACGTTTCGTAAGGTTGAGGCGCAATTCTTAATTTAAATTAATATCTGACGAATGGGTAGCTAAAAACTAGCGATATTGCGGAGTCAATATCGAGTTGAATGCTGAGACGCAATTGCCCCAAAGTTTTTATAACAGCTACATAGCACTTTTAAAGTGAAAACCCTTGAGATTTTCTGACCATTTCTGGGTAAAAAAGCTTAAGGATCAACCAGAAACCCCCTTTCACTTTTGTGGAATTTGGTGAGCTACCCAAGGAGCAAAACTTAAATGGAAATTCTACGTGTTGTTGTTACAGGCACCACGGGAGCCGGAAAAACAAGCTTTATTCGTGCGGTTAGCGAAATCGATGTTGCTAGTCTAGAGCGGCAACCCACGAATGTTGATTTGCAGAAGCAAAGTATGTCAACGCTCGATTTTGGTCGGCTGACCTTCGGCGATTATCAAATGCTGCACTTGTACGGTATTCCCGAAAGTCCTCATCTGGATTTTATGTGGGACATTTTACTGCGTCGAGCCCATGCCTGTGTGGTTTTGATGGATGCTCAGCGTCCCCGAGATTTTCGCTCGACTCGTCGTATTCTGAGTAACTTGAGTCGGCGGAGCAAGGTGCCCATGATTGTTGGTCTGACTCATGCAGATTGTCCGGATGCGTGGACACTTGCTAATGCAGAGCTGGCCTTGGGTCTTAAGAGCGATCGATATTGCTCCCCTCTGGTCATCGTTAATGCAACGCAGCCAGAGTCAGTCCTGAGAAGTTTGTTAATTCTGACTCGTGAGATGATCAATGTTCCAGCTTAGGAACGAAAGCTGTTTACTTTCGCCGACCGCTGTGTCTGTCTTGCCTGAAGATCTTCTAGCCGAGTATCGGGAATTGCCTGGATCAGTTGGCGTGTGTAGTCCTGCTGAGGTGTGTTGTAGATTGCGTCAGCGGCTCCAATTTCCTCGATTTTGCCCTGGTTCATCACCATAATGCGATCGCTGACGAATTTCACCACGCTCAAATCATGGGAAATGAAGATATAGGTCAAGCCAAAATCTTGCTGCAAATCTTTCAACAAGTTGAGTACCTGCGCCTGCACAGATACATCCAGGGCAGAAACCGACTCGTCGCAGATAATGAAGCGTGGCTGGCAAACCAGGGTGCGGGCAATGCAAATTCGTTGCTGTTGCCCACCAGAAAATTCGTGCGGCATCCGGTTCATGGCGTTGCTGTCTAGTCCAACTCGCTCCAGGAGGGCGATCGCCCGCTGCCAGCGATCGTCTCGCGAGTTGCCAATGTTGTGAATCACCATTGGCTCAATCAGAGCAGCACCAATGCTTTGACGCGCATCCATTGAGCCAAACGGATTCTGAAACACAATCTGCATTTCCCGCCGCAGCCGCCTCATTTGAGCAGCATTCAGGTTAAACACGGATTGTCCGTCAAAGATGACTTCTCCTGAAGTTGGTTCAATCAGCCGGAGCATCACTCGACTCAGTGTAGATTTGCCGCAGCCTGATTCACCGACCAGACCCAGCGTTTCTCCGGGGTACACGTCAAAACTGACATCATCAACTGCATTGAGCATGGTTTTGCGACCAAATAGCCCCGTTCTAATCGGGAAACTTTTGGTCAAATTGCGAACTGAAAGCAGCGGTTTTTGTTGAAGTAGGCTGTGATATCGGTTGTCACGTTCGCTTATGAGCACTTCCGACCAAAGTGTTTCCGTTTGATTGGAGTCAAGCGTTTTAGCGAGAATTTCGAGTTGTCCTGCTGAGTTAGTTTGCACCTGCATGAAGTCTGCGACAGTAGGCAACCGTTTTAGCTGCTGGTCGGGGCGAGGACGGCAACTGAGTAGCCCTTTGGTGTAGGGGTGCTGAGGCTGAGCAAACAGGTCATAAACATTCGCAGTTTCTACGATTCGACCGCGATACATCACCATAACGCGATCGGCGATTTCGGCAACTACGCCCATGTCATGGGTGATGAATAGGATCGACATGCCCCGGCGATCGCGAATTTCCCTCAGCAACTCTAGAATCGTGGCTTGAATGGTTACATCTAGTGCTGTGGTTGGCTCATCTGCAATCAGCACTGCCGGATTGCCGCTCAGCGCCATTGCGATCATGACTCGTTGCTGTTGCCCGCCTGAAAGCTGATGCGGGTATCGGTTCATCATCGCTTCTGGGTTGGGCAGCTTGACTTCTCGAAACAGATCGAGCGCCCGCTTTTGGGCTTCTTCCTGGGAAACTTCCGCATGAAGCAGAATTGCTTCCACCACCTGATCGCCGCAGGTAAAAACTGGATTCAGGGAAGTCATCGGCTCCTGAAACACCATTGAGATTTGCCCACCCCGATAAGTGCGGCGATCGCCTGCTGGCAAACCCAGCAAATTCACAGGCTCCGCTGATACGGAGCGAGGATCGTGAAACCAAATTTCTCCAGTAACCTGAACAGATTTGGGCAACAGCCCGATCGTTGCCAGGGAAGTGACTGATTTACCTGAACCAGACTCGCCCACAATTCCCAGAGTTTCACCCGCTGCCAGAGTAAAAGATGCATCTTGCACCGCTCTCACAATGCCTGCATCGGTAGGGAAACTGATCGACAGATTGCGGACATCCAGAACAGGAAAGTTCATAAACTTGGAAGGCGATCGCGAGTGGTGAGTATCTTCACAATAGCCGCTATCAATACTAGAGCTAGAACAGTTGCTTCATTTATGACAACTGATACAGTTTGTTGCCAGTTCATCCCTCTAGCATTGTCCGGTGTAAATTGAATTTCCAGCTAGATCCGCCAAAAAAAACGGAATCTTTAATAAAAAACTTTTAACTAAGCGAGGACAGCATGATCAGACGATGGAAACGATGGAGGCGGTGGCAACCCGTGCTCCTAAGCATGGTGTTTGCTCTAACCATAGTTCTTTCAAACTGTGGTGGCTCTCCAGACGCGACTGATTCTCCAGAAGCAAGCAGCCCTGCCGCATCTTCAGAACAGCAGGCACTTGTGTTTGGGCTGGGAGGACAACCTGCCAACCTCGAACCTGGCAATATCACGGACAACAATTCAATTTATGTACACGAACAGATTTACGATCGCCTGGTTCACTTTGAGCCAGGAACCACTTCTCCCGTCCCAGGTTTAGCCACAGAGTGGTCAGCTTCAGAGGATGGTTTGACCTGGACATTTACGCTACGGGAAGGGGTAACGTTTCATGATGGCACTCCTTTTAACGCGGAGGCAGTCAGAGTTAATGTTGAGCGTTGGTGGGACCCGGCTAGTCCAACCGGATATCGCGATGCGGGCAGAGGATACGAAATCTGGCCCGGTTTATTTGGCGGCTTTAAAGGAGACGAAGCCTCTTCACTGGTGTCTCTAAATGTGGTGGATGACTACACCATCGAGTTTGTTTTGAATCAGCCGTTTGCTGCTTTCCCGGTGGCGATCGGTTCTGGTTATTTTGGCATTGCTAGCCCAACCGCGATCGAGGAAGCTGGACCTGATTATGGAACTCCTGGCTCGACCGCAGTTGGAACCGGTCCTTACGTTTTGGACGAATGGCGATCGGGCGATCGCGTCATTCTTTCAGCCAACCCTGACTATTGGGATGGAGCACCCGCTGAAGAGCAGCTTGTCGTCCGCTTTATCACTGACCCCTCGGCCCGATTGGCTGAGCTAAGAGCCGGAAGCATTGATTTTACGGTAGAGCTAGCGCCCGACCAGCTTCAGGAAATTGAAGGCGACGATAGTTTAGAAGCAGTTTTCCGTGAATCCTTCAATGTTGGCTATTTAGGACTGAATACTGGCTTTGAGCCGCTGGCAGATGTGCGGGTGAGGAAGGCGATCGCCTTAGCAATCAACCGTCCAGAAATCGTTAGTGCCTTTTGGGGCGAACTCGGCGTATCTGATCCGCACTTCTTGCCCCCTTCTATGGAAAACTTCAACGCTAACGACTTGGAAGTTTATCCCTACGATCCAGAACAGGCAAAGCAACTGTTGAGTGAAGCGGGCTACGCCGATGGCTTTGACCTGGAAATGTACTACATGCCTGTTTCTCGTCCTTACTTTCCTACGCCCAAACCGATCGCTGAAGCATTTGCGGCTGACCTGAGTGCGATCGGCATTAACGTCTCGTTACAGACCAAAGACTGGGCTGTCTACATCGAAGACAGCAAAAAGCCACCCGGATTTCAATCCTTCATGTTGGGTTGGACGGGCGACTATGGTGACCCTGATAACTTCTACTACTATCACTTTGGACCAGGTGGCACCACTGATATCGGTGAATGGAAAAGCGATCGCGTAATTGAGCTACTCAATCAGGCTCGTGCTGAAGACGACCAGGGCGCAAGGGAACAGGCATACGCTGAAGTAGACAAAATTCTCTACGACGAAGTTGTGCGAATTCCCATCGTTCACTCACAACCCCTCCTGGCACAGCGCAACAACATCCAGGGTTGGAACCCCAGCCCCTTAGGATCTGAACCCTTCAACACGGTTAGCAAGGAATAAACCTTTTAGGGAACAGCGCCTTCAGGACGGAGGAGTGATGAAGCAGTGTAGGGGCGTGGCATTCAGGCAAAAGCTCTATTGCAGAGCAGAGCATAGCTGCCGAATGCTGCGCCCTTCAAAATTTGGGCATTGATCCCACCTGTAGGGGCGTTTCGCGAAACGCCCCTACAGGTGGGATCAATGCCCGTGGATCATACTCGCATTCAGCAACACCAAAATTTGCTGCTCCCTATCTCTCGCTTTTTGCAATGAGTTTCACGCTTGGAGTTTTGCTAGCAAATAGCTAATCATGCCGCGATACATCGTTAGACGACTGCTTGGGCTAGTGCCCGTATTTCTGGGAATTACCCTGTTCGTATTTACCCTGCTCCATGCAATTCCCGGTGATCCGGCCGTGTTTTTAATGGGAGAAAGGGCAACGCCTGACCAGATTGCTGCCTTTCGAGAGCAGATGGGGTTAAACGAACCATTGCCCATTCAATACTTCACTTTTTTAGGAAGCGTGCTGCGGCTTGATTTTGGCAACAGCATCGTCACCGGAATTCCGATCGCCGCTGAAATTGGACGACGTTGGGCAGCCAGTTTTGAATTAACGGCCTCTGCTGTGCTGTTCTCAATCTTGGTTGGAGTGCCAGCAGGAATTATTGCCGCAGTTCGTAAAAACAGTTGGGTAGACAACCTGGCAATGACGGTTTCGCTGGTCGGCGTTTCCATGCCTGTCTACTGGTTAGGCTTGCTGTTGATTTACCTATTTGCGGTGAATCTAGGCTGGCTGCCGCCCAGCGGACGAATTGGCATCAGTGAAGGGTTTGGCTTTCAGCCGATCACGGGCTTTTATGTGCTGGACGCGCTATTGCGGTTCAACTTTACGGCGCTGAGAGATATTTTGGCTCACCTGATTTTGCCTGCGATCGCCCTTGGCACCATTCCTTTGGCGATCGTCGCTCGGCTCACTCGCAGCGCCATGCTAGAAGTCCTGTCCCAAGACTATATCCGCACCGCCAGAGCAAAGGGCCTCTTAGAACGCTGGGTCATTCTCAAACATGCGCTCAAGAACGCCCTTTTACCCGTAATCACTATCATTGGGCTGCAATTTGGCACCCTGCTCAGCAGCGCCGTCCTCACCGAAACCATTTTCTCCTGGCCCGGCATCGGCGAATGGATTTACGGCGGCATTCTCGCCAGAGACTATCCGGTTGTTCAAGGAGGTGTAGTTTTCGTTTCCATCACCTTTGTCCTGATCAACCTCCTGGTCGATCTCTCCTACGCCTTCTTCGACCCCAGAATCCAATACAAATAATAACCCTAGTCTCCAACCCCCAACCCCTAGCCTCCAACCCTTAGCCCCTAGTCCCCAGTCCCTAGCCCCTTTACTCATGGAAACCCTTTCCCCTGAAGTCTCCACACAGGCTGCATCGAAACCTTTACAGCGCGTTTATCGCCAGTTCCTTAAATCCAGTTCTGGCAGAATTGGGCTATTTCTCACAGTGGCGTTGCTGTTGCTGGCAGTGCTGGCTCCGCTGATTCGTCCTTATGATGCTGCGACAGCACGAAACTATGCCTCTCGCCTCAGCCCACCCGATTTGGAATTTTGGCTGGGTACAGATGGATTAGGGCGGGATATGTTAACCGCAATTTGGTACGGCATTCGCATCTCGCTAACGATTAGCTTGATTTCGGTGGGGTCAGGTCTGCTGATTGGCACTTTTTTAGGAATGGTCGCAGGCTACTTTCGAGGCTGGCTGGAAACGGTGATTGGTTGGGCTACAGACATTTTGCTGGCTTTTCCGCCCACTTTGCTGGCGATCGCTGTTGTCACCGTCACCGGCCCTAGCCTCCCTAGTGTCATGATTGCGGTTGGCGTAGTCCAAATTCCGATTTTCATTCGCCTGACCCGCAGCATGGTGCTATCTCTACGCGAACAAGACTTTATCCAAACCGTCAGAGCTTTTGGCGCAACTTCCGATCGCATCATCATCAGCCACATCTTGCCAGCCAGTCTTGCTCCTCTTATCGTGCAGGCAACTCTGGCATTGGGTACGGCAACTCTGGAGGCGGCTGGCTTAGGATTTCTGGGTTTAGGTGCAAAACCACCGACACCAGAGCTAGGCACGATGCTGTCAGATTCGTTTCGAGGCGGTTATTCCCTCTCCTCTCCTTGGACGATTGTGTTTCCGGGTTTAGCAATTACTCTGATTGTTCTGGCATTTAACTTGCTGGGGGATGGTTTGCGCGACAGCCTTGATCCTAGGGCAAATCGTTGAGATGCCAGTACTTTTTGGATGAGTTATCTTGGGGCTGACTTAGACAGGCATGATGACAGAAACCAAAAATTGTTTCGGTCATAGATGCCTCAGTAAAGACGCGATGGAATTGCGTCTCTACGAATAAGCTTCCGAAAAGATAAAACATCCATGCAGTTTAGAAAAAAATTAGGCTGGCTGCTTCCTTGGATTGGTCTAGGCGTTCTTGCTGCCTCAGCATCAACCGTCACAGATCAAGCGATCGCAGGTGCAGAAGCAGAAATTCCCTCACCGACGCTAGTGTGGACTGCTGCTGCCGATCCGCGTGGTGAAGCTGGAACTTCAGAAACCGCAGAATTTTCTCCAGATAGTCAGTTTATTGTCTCAGGTGGAGGAGACGGTAAATTTCGGCTGTGGCGCGTTGCGGATGGCTCCCTGGTTTGGGAAGGGGTTTACTGGGACGGTTCGCTCGATGACAAACAGGGCGAAGTTGAAGCAGTTTTCTTTTCACCCGACGGTGAGCAAATCGCGGTTTCAGGCAATACTGACGGCATTAAAATTTATCGAGCCAGTGATGGTAGCCTTCTCACTGCTCTGGAAGGAGATGGCGCAGACGGAATTGCTTTTTCTCCAAATGGACAGTTTTTTGCTGCCCCCAGTCACGGCAACAACAGTCAGGTAAAGATGTATGACCCTGGCGATTGGTCTTTGCGCTATGGCGATCGCATCTCGCACCGTCGGGACATCAACTCCATCGACTTCACTCAAAACAGCGAGTATGTCCTATCGGGTTCAGCCGATCGCACCGTTAAAATCTCGCGCGCCTCGGACGGTCGCCTAGTTAGAACTGTCCGGGCCGCAAACAATGGCGGCTCGGTTAAGTCTGTTCGCCTTTCGCCTGATGGAGAGTTAATCGCCACTGCTAATGGTAATGAAGATGTCGCTAAAGTCTTTCGCTTTGACACAGGCGAACAGATCGCCGAGCTAGAGCATGGCACCTCTTTGGTAGAAGCCGTTGCCTTCTCTCCCGACGGGAAATATCTCGCTACGGGTGGCGGCGGCTCGGAACGTCAAGACCCCAACGAAAACTTTGGCTTCAGACTCTACCGCGTCTCTGATTTCAGCCTTCAACAGCAGATTACTGAACATACTCAGGGTGTGGAGTACATTGACTTTTCACTAGACGGGCAGTACATAGTAACAGCCAGTGAAGACGGTACAATCAAGCTCTGGTCAATCTCTAATCCAGAACAAAACTCTCTTCAAAGCTTACTCAGTAACCCGAACGCTAAAACTGGTGCAACAATGGCGATCGCCCTCATGTTCCTTGGAGCAGTTCTACAGTGGCGACGCACCACTCACAAGCAACCCTAATCTCTCCCTAGCCCCAACCCCTAGCCCCTTCCCTACTTCCCAATGACCCCTACCAGGCTCCGCTTTCCCCGCTTCCTCCAGGGCTCCCAAAACCCCAGTCTCTCTGTCCAGATGATGTGGGTGGGTATCGTTATTACCCTGCTGTTTTTGTTGGTCGCGCTCTTTGCTCCAACAATGGCATCTTGGGGCTGGTTGCGAAACCCAACCGAGACTTTGACGAATCCGTTACACCAGCCCCCCTCATCTGAATATTGGTTTGGCACTAGTCGTCAAGGGTACGACGTTTTCTCACGGGTGCTATTTGGGGCGCAATCGGCAGTGCTGGTGGTGGTTTTAGCAACGGCGCTGAGTCTGGCGATCGGGGTTCCGCTGGGAATGTTAAGTGGCTATCTGGGCGGCAGGCTTGATCGGGTCTTGGTGTTTCTTATGGATACCATCTACACCTTGCCCGGACTCCTACTTTCAGTAACGCTAGCGTTTATTGTGGGGCGAGGGGTGTTGAATGCGGCGATCGCCATCAGCATTGCCTACATTCCGCTGTATTACCGGGTCGTCCGCAACCACACGGTCAGCGTTAAAACCGAAGTTTTCATTGAAGCAGCCCAGGCAATGGGAGCTTCAACCTGGGCGGTTTTATCCCGCTATCTGTTCTTTAATGTGATTCAAAGCGTTCCTGTCTTGTTTACGATGAACGCCGCTGATGCTGTTCTCACACTGGGCAGCCTTGGTTTTCTTGGTTTGGGACTACCTGAACCCACCCCCGACTGGGGTTCCGACCTGCGTCAGGCATTGGAGGCTCTACCTACCGGAATCTGGTGGACAGCCCTATTCCCCGGTTTGGCATTGACCCTTCTAGTGGTAGGACTTTCCCTCATTGGCGAAGGACTGAATGAATGGGTCAATCCATTACTACGGCGAGAAAATTGGAGCCAAAAGAATTAAGAACTCAAAGTCTCCACAAAATTCCTAATTTCCGTTTTCAACGAAGTATTAACAACCCCTAGCCTCCCCGTATAATTGGCAGTCAGGTAAGCCGCAAGTTAACCAATCCACTGCACTGAGTAGCTCAAAATATGGGGAATCCGAACGCCGCCGATTGCCAGCATTCCTGTCAACACGTTATTGGGGTTGATTTAGGTGGTTCAGCGATTAAACTGGGACGCTTTGGGGCGGATGGCACTTGCCTTCAAACTTTGACTGTGCCGACTCCACAGCCCGCCTATCCAGAATTAGTACTGGCAGCAATGGTAGATGCGATCGCCCAAATTGATCCGCTGGGGCAAAGTGGGGCGATCGGCGTTGGCACTCCTGGCCCGACCGATGCGGAAGGGCGAATTGCCAGAGTTGCAATTAACCTGGAGGGTTGGCACGATATTCCATTAGCAGACTGGCTAGAGTCGAAACTCAGCATTCAGACTACCCTTGCCAACGATGCCAACTGCGCTGGATTAGGAGAATTTTGGCTGGGATCAGGTCGCTATTTTCGCAATCTGATTTTGCTGACGTTAGGCACGGGTGTTGGCGGAGCCGTGATTCTAGATGGCAAATTGTTTACTGGGCATCACGGCACCGCTGGGGAGCTAGGACTGGTGACGCTCAACATGGACGGGCCAGAATGCAATAGCGGCAATCGTGGCTCTCTAGAACAGTACGCTTCGATTCAAGCCATTCGTCGCCGCACGGGGCTAGAGCCTGATGAGCTAGGTCGCAGAGCCAAAGCCGGAGATGCTGAAGCGATCGCCTTCTGGCAAGATTATGGTTGCCATTTGGGAGCAGGTCTAGCGAGCCTAATCTATGTCCTCACGCCCGAAGCGGTAATCATCGGTGGCGGTATCAGCGCGAGTGCTGAATACTTTTTCCCGGCGACGCTAGCGGAAGTTGAGCGTCGAGTGTTGCCCAGTTCCCGCACGGGGCTACAGCTATTGTCAGCTCAGTTGGGCAACAAAGCAGGGATCGTAGGAGCCGCAAAACTGGCGTGGCAGAAGGTGTTGGCAACGGGTTAGTCTGGGAAAGATGAAGCATGAAGCATGAGGGATAAATTTGCCGGAGGATAATTTTCAGCAAAAGAATCTGCCGGAGCAAGAACTACTTGCTCAACTTCAGCAAACTCAGCTGGCGTACCACATGGCAGTTGAGATGGGGCAGTTCAAAGCAGGGTTTTTGGCACGCACTTCCCATGAGTTGCGATCGCCCCTCAACAACATCATTAGCCTGCATCAGCTGATCCTGTCCGATCTATGTGACAGCCCAGAGGAGGAGCGAGAAACGATCGCTCAAGCGCAAGCGTCTGCCTCGAAGATGTTGGCACTGTTGGATGAATTAATCAGCATTGCTAAAGTGCAGCACGGCACCTACGAAATGCAAATTCAGCCGCTGCAATTGGCAGACGTGCTCGAAGAAGTTCATGCGCTCACCCACCTGCAAATTCAAGATCGCGGATTGCGGCTAGAAATTGACCCTCCCGATCCAGAAACTTACGTCCTGGCTGATCCGCGCTGGCTCAGGCAAGTTCTAGTCAATCTAGTCGATCCAGCCGTTTCTCAAGTGATGGAGGGCAGCATTCGACTGACCACTCAGGTCGCTCCAGAGCTTCAACAGGTTCACATTCAGATTCAAGATCAGCGGCCAGACCACTTATGGAGCGAGCTACTTAACCCATCGCAGTCCAGTCCTGAGCCTGAAGGAGTGTCCCCGTCAACGAAGCTCCCTGCCACGAATTCACAGAAGCCCATCAAACCTTCCTTTGGGCTGTCTTTGCTAGTCAATCAGTCTTTAATCGAGAAGATGAACGGTCGGCTAGAAGTTTTTACACGACCAGCAGCCGTTTCAGAAGATGCTGCGATCGCTGCCCCTCTCACCCAAATTCAATGTTCCATTCCCTGGATAATGCCTGAAGAGGATGTCTGAAGAGGATGCCTTCACCAGTGTTGGAATTTTTGGTGTACCATTCAACCTTGTAGCTGCAAACACACTATTCCAGTCGGTTAACTGTGCTTTTCTCATCTCTACGACGACTTGCTGCAAGGCTAAAGGGGCGATCGCCTCAAAGATTCCTCTCTTTCCTCTCGACCGGCTTTGTCCTGAGCCTACTTTTAGCTTTCGTTTCAACTGGATTTAGTGCCTGTTCCGTCGTTGAAAATGGCAACGTTGTCGAACTCACGCTGGTATCCAACGCGGTTACGGAGGCTGCTTATCGAGAAATCATGCCCTTGTTTGCCGCAGATTGGGAACAGAAGCACCAGCAAAAGGTAGTGTTTAACCAGAGCTACGGCGGCTCAGGAACTCAGGCCCGAGCAGTAATTGAAGGATTGCCAGCAGATATTGTAGACCTGGCTTTAGAACTGGACGTTGAGAAAATTGAAGCAGCAGGGTTGATCCAACCGGGATGGCAAGATCGAGTGCCGAATGGGGCGATCGCTCATCAGTCTGTAGCCGCCTTAGTCACCCGCAGCGGTAACCCCAAATCAATATCAACCTGGGCGGATTTGGCCCAGGTTGATGTCAGCGTTATCACCGCCAACCCACGCACCTCAGGAGGCGCTAGATGGAATTTCCTGGCATTGTGGGGGTCGATCACACAAGCGGGCGGCGATCAACAGACTGCCCTCAATTACACCACACAGGTTTTTGAAAATATTCCTATCCTGCCTAGGGATGCCCGCGAAGCAACCGACGCTTTCTTTCAGCAAGGGCAGGGGGATGTGCTGATTAACTACGAAAACGAAATCATCCTGGCAAAACTAAACGGACAGGACATCTCTTATCTAGTTCCTGAAACTAACATCTCGATTGATAATCCGGTCGCAGTCATTGATGCCAATGTCGATCAGCACGGTACCCGTGAAGTCGCTGAAGCCTTTGTTCAGTTTCTCTTTACCCCAGCAGCGCAGCGAGAATTTGCGCGGTTTGGCTTTCGTCCTGTAGATGAAGCCATCAATACAGAATTTGCTGACCAGTTTCCTCCTGTCACCAATCTGTTTACAATCGCAGATCTGGGAGGGTGGAATACCGTTCAGCAAAAATTCTTTGATGAGGGTGGAGTTTTCGATCAAATTCAAGCCGACCTGACAAAATAGCAGGTTTGTTGTCCTGCTGCTTGCTCGGTCTTTTGAATCAGTTCACTTTAGGGCTATGCCCTGGCTCAAGCCATGCTGTTTTCGATCGCCCAACGAGCCAGCTCCGTTCGGTTGTGTAACCCGGTTTTGCCTAGCATATTGCTGACGTGGCTCTCAATCGTTCGCTGACTCACATTTAGCTCTTCAGCAATTTCACGATTTGCCATACCGCGCGCCACAAATTGCACCACTCTTAGCTCGGTTGGAGTCAACTCCACATCAAATGGAACTTGGATTTTAGGTCCACTATCTGTTCCCTTGTTTTGGTGCTGAATCAGCCGTGAAGCCTGCTTTAGAGAAGACTCAACCTGAGCCACCAGTTCTTCTGGCTCAAACGGCTTCACCATATAGACATCGGCTCCGGTGTTTAGACCCTTGACCCGATCTTGGCTTTGTCCCTTAGCTGACAAAAACAGCACTGGAATCCAGCTTGTCCGTGCGTCCTTTCGCACATGCTCGACCAGCGAATATCCGTCCATCTCAGGCATCATCACATCACAGATGATCATGTCCGGAGTAGCATTCTCTAGCACTTCTAGTGCTTCACGACCATTCTCAGCCGTAATCACTTCATACCCACGAAACTCCAGGTAGTCTTTGACTAACAAAATTAGATTCGGATCATCATCAATCAGCAAAAGCTGTTTATGATCTCCGGCACTGGTTTCCTTCATGCTTTACTACTCGCCACGCATAGGTCAAGAGTAACACTTACAGACAGAGTATTTGGTGTTCTCACAGGACTTTTGAGCTTGCTTGAGAAGAGCTCGGTTTATTTCGACCCTTCCCTCAATATGCTGCCCTTCATTTTGTCGGGTTGCAACAGCCCATCACCCAATTTTTCTTATTTTTTTAATTTCCAGGTTTCTATATCCGGCAATTTATTTCCATATAAAGAAATAAATTACCGGATATAGAAATAAGTTACCTTATAAGATAATTTTTTGCTTTTTAAGCCTATGGGAAGGTGCTACTTAAAACAGCAATTTTCTAAGTTTTATCACTTACTCGGTTCAGAGCCAGAAACTTGGGCTGATTCAGGCAAAGGATGGACTAGAAATGCGTACTCTGACACAATGCGATCGCCGATCAAATGCTCTTGAATAATCTGCTCAATCACATCTGGGTTGGCGCTGTGATACCAAACTCCATCCGGGTAGACAACCATAATTGGACCTTGCTGACACACGCGCAGACAATTGGCTTTGGTACGAAAGATACAGGTTGGGCGATCGCTAGTTGGCACATCTAGTTTTAATTCTTTCAACCGCTGCTTGAGATAATTCCAAGCAACTAGACTGACCGCCTTATCGCAGCACTTAGGCACAGTTTGATCGGCACATATAAAGACATGTCGTTGGATTTGGGGCAAGCCGAGAGACTGGGAGCAGGCTGTCAATGAATTAGGTGCTGAGCGATCGCAGTCAGAAGTCATGAATCTATAGAGTGGAAGACTGGGGAAAAAACTTAGGATTTCAGGCTATGGGCTTAACCCGTTATTCACCTTAACTATATCTAGATCCGTTCAAATTCCTTTCCTGGATCAGCTTTGCAGGGTTGTGAACACGACTAGCCACAGGGCTTCTGTCCACTCTACGACCGCTCCATAAGTATCGCCTGTGTGTCCTCCTAATTGACGGTTGAACCAGGCTGCGGTGAGCAGAGCGATCGCACTTCCTGCTGCCACTGAGCCAAGTGTCACAGCCCACAGAGCAGAATCCCAAAAGACAGGGATGCAACTCAATCCCAACAGCAAGCAAAACCCGGGCATCACATCTTTGAGTGAGCGAATCGCAGCTTTGTGAAAGGCTCCTTTGCCCGTTGGCTTTAGATAAGGGTAACGGGCGATCGCCACTTGCTGCCCCCATCGCCCCCAACCTGCTGCTAAGGGCAAAGCTAGCTCATGCCAGGCGGTGAGATCGCTCAGAGCGGTGACTTTCAGCAAGAGAATGGCGATCGCCGCCATTGCGCCAAATGCACCCGTCGCACTATCCGCCATTACCTCAAGTCGGCGCTGCCGATCTAACACAGCTAACCCGTCAGCCGTATCCATTGCTCCATCCAGGTGGAGCCCTCCTGTGACCGCGACCCAGGCAATGACGATGACGGCATTACGGGTCAGGTCGGGCACTCCCAGCAGATGCAAGCCTTGATGAAGAAGTCCTAATATTCCGCCAATGGTTAGCCCAACCAGAGGTGCAAGTCGGGCGACGTTTTGAAATTCTAATTTTGCGGTTATCGGAATGGGGATGCAGGTGTAAAAGGCGATCGCAGCAACCAAGCTAGATAAAGATCCTACTGCTTTGCTGGAGAGCGATCGCCAACTTTGCTTATTCAACTGCGTTGAAGGCTGTTTATTGGACAAAACTATCTATCTCCAAGACTGTGCATCTCCCACAATTATTTGCTAATGTGTTGGATTCAGCCTAATGGCCGAATGTTTTAGTACAGGGCGGGAGCCATAATCTAGTCACTGACGACAGGAAAATCTCAAAAATCCAATTAGACGAGTGTCACAAAGATAAGTTCCGCAAATTTCATTAAGAAGTAGGCTAGAATCCTGGAATAACACTGTCTCATGCACTACTTTTTCTCTCCTGGTTTCGTTGCTTGTCAGTCTTCCTTCTGTTCGTCATTCCCATTACTAACGACCAAAGCTAGGGCAATAGAGCCAATTTATCCTTCGTTAAACGCTTTTTCCTGAAACGCTTTGTCCTGAAGTAGTGTATCCAGCCCAGCATGATAAGTTAGCTGTTTTTCAGATTCATGGTTCAAACTGCGATTCGCCCAGGCGAATTCTGCTGTTACTTCTGATCTAGACAGTGCTGGAGACAACCCCTCAATGGGATAACTCCTCAATAGTTGCATCATTTAGTTGTTAGCAAACCTGAGGTCTTCCTAGACCAAGGGCTTTTTCATTCTATGAGTCACGATCAACTTTCTGGAAACACCAAATTGCCAGCCCCCTGCATTGTTGACAATGGCATCGTCGTCAACAAGCAAGATATGCAAAGGTTGCTGGCTGACTTGAGTCGGGTTCATTACAGCTACAGTCAAGACGGCAAGCTGCTAGCGGAAGACGAAGGGTATGTGTTAGAAGTGTTTGCTGATCCTCAACGGTCAACACTTGTAGCCAACCATACGCTCTACCTCAACGTTCAGAGCTTTGATTATTTAGAGCTTAAGCGTGTCCCTGACGAGCAACCCTGCTTTGACCTAATGCAAGACGGCAGCGTTTTGCGGCTGATTCCACTCTCCAATCCGCTTCAAGAACAGAGTACCCGGAGTCTCAATGCTGCAGCCCTAGAAGCAGTTGTTGCCGAAGTACTTTCCGCCAATTGGGATGTGCGAATTGATGATGAAGAAAATTTCTCTCTCTAAGATACAAAAATCCTGACTGGTTCTCAATAATGATTGCGGTTGTTGGATGCGGCTAAACCTGTGCTCAACAACCGCAATCATTTAGTATTGCTATAGTTTCTTCTGATGAATTAGGCGTGGGATTTTCTTTTCAGTGTCAGGGTCGCTGTCGGCATACGCAAGCAAGGGCCGGAGTTTTTTCAACCCCTCACGGTTTGGTAGAAACTCCACGCTTTATGCCGGTAGGAACGCTAGCTAATGTTAAAACTTTGACTCCAGCCCAACTGCAGGCAACTGGAGCGCAGATGATTTTGTCTAACACGTATCATCTGCATCTTCAGCCCGGTGAAGCTATTGTGCAGCAGGCAGGTGGATTGCACCAGTTTATGGGCTGGAGTGGTCCGATTTTGACTGATTCGGGTGGCTTTCAGGTATTTAGCCTGAGCGAAATGCGATCGCTTTCTGAGGAAGGGGTGACGTTTCGATCGCCCCGCGATGGGCAAATTATTCACCTGACTCCGGAGCGCTCAATCCAGATTCAAAATGCACTAGGGGCAGATGTGATCATGGCATTTGATGAATGTCCCCCCTATCCTGCCAGTCGGGAAGCGATTGTTGCTGCAACCGACCGTACCTACCGCTGGCTGGAACGCTGCATCACAGCTCATCAACGTCAAGATCAGGCGCTGTTTGGAATTGTTCAAGGGGGCGTTTATCCTGACTTGCGGCAGCAGGCGGCTCGTGACCTGGCAAAGTTGAACTTGCCGGGGTACGCGATTGGCGGTGTCAGTGTGGGTGAGCCGCCAGAGTTAATCGAGAAAATTGTGCAGGCAACAGCTCCTTTACTGCCAGAGGAGAAACCCCGCTATCTGATGGGAGTTGGCACCTATCGGGAAATGGCACAGGCTATCGCTGCTGGTATTGACTTATTTGACTGCGTGATCCCAACTCGCTTGGCGCGGCATGGCAACGCCCTGGTGGGGGGCGATCGCTGGAACCTGAGAAACAATCGTTTCCGAGAGGATTTTAGCCCACTTGATGAAACCTGCCCCTGCTACACCTGCAAGCAATTTACCCGTGCTTATGTGAGTCATTTGCTGCGATCGCAGGAGCTCTTGGCATACACTTTGCTGTCGATTCACAACATTACTGAACTAATTCGATTCACTCAACGAATTAGGGAGGCGATATTGAGCGATCGCTTTGCCACTGAATTTGCTCATTGGCTGAAGCCTGAGATGCCTGAATGAACGCAAAATAGCTACTGTAGGGAGATTTCATTCTCTACCAGCCGAAAGAGGAGCAGATGATATTAGCCTCTTAAGATGAGGCAAAAGATAAAGTAGGAGCATTAAAAATGCCTTATCAACAAGTAGATGAATTGCCAGCTGACGTAAAAGACAAGCTATTAGAAGGCTCAGCACAAATTTTTGTGGCAGCTTTTAACAGCGCCGAGTCAAACGGAATGGATCAAAACGCGGCTCAACGAGTTGCTTGGAATACCGTAAAGCAAGACTACGTGCAAGGCGATGATGGCTGCTGGCGACGGGTTCCCCAGCAGACTAACATTACCAACAAAGCTGTGCAGTCCGGCGGCAACTAGTTTCGGTAATTAGCGAAGTTAGGCAAGAAGGGGAAGGTAAACTTCCCCTTCTTTTTATTTGGGTAGCAGTTTTATAAAGCGTTGGTAATGGGTGAAGCAGATTCAGCAACAACTTTGGGAGTTATCCGTCGAAGATCTAGTTTTTGCGATCGCCACATTCACTGAAGAGCAGGTAAGCTTTTATGGTAGAAAACTCAAGTTCTTCCCAACCTAAGGACAGCCAAAAATTAAAAGGGCTAATTGTACGAGGGGTCGTTGGTGCAATTTCGCTGGCAGGTGCAACTGCAATTCCGCTAATTGTTCAACGAGTTTTGTCTCCTGCTCCTGTAGTCAGTCCAACTACACCTGCACCACAAACGTCCTCAGTGCAGCCTCCATCCTCAGTACAGCCTCCGTCTTCAGTGTCACCTGCAGCTGAACAGAGTAGCAATCAGACTGAAATTGAGCAGACTGAAGCTGATCGGACTGAAGAAGCGGATGAACCGAGAGAACGCGAAGAAAAACGCCGGGGACGAGATAAGCATAGACGCGATCGCGATTAGGCTGCCGATGGAAAACCAACTGCCAGATTTAGACTTACAGAACGTCCGCTTTGTGCGACTACTCTGGTGCGATAATGCCAACGTGATTCGGGGAAAGGCATTTCACACAAGATTTCTGGCAGAACATCAAAAACACGGCATTGGGATTTCGATGGCACAGCAGGCGATCCCCGTGATGTACGATGCTGTTGCTCCTGGCAGCGGCTTAGGTCCCGTGGGAGAAGCATGGCTAGCGCCTGATTGGTCTACGTTCAACCCTTTGCCCTATGCGCCTGGACACGCTCGTGTGATGGGTGATTTGGTCACAAAGGGAGTGCCCTGGGTGCTTTGCCCGCGCGGATTTTTGCGGCGAATGATTGCGGCAGCGGCGGTGGAAGGGCTAGAAATCATAGCGGCATTTGAGAATGAGTTTTATTTGCTCCAGTCCGCTGGTTTAAATGCTGAGCGAGATGCTAAACCCATTCCCGTAGACCATACAGTATTTGCGTCAACGCTAGGGATGGATTTGAATCAGACCGTGATTGATGCGATCGCTGATGCCCTGATCGCCCAAAAGATCCCCGTAGAGCGCTACTATCCGGAGTCGGGTCCTGGACAGCACGAAATCTCTATTCGTTATACCCATGCGCTTCAGGCAGCCGACTGGCAGATTGCCTTTCGTGAAACGGTGCGCGGTGTAGCATTGCGGCATGGGTTGCGAGCTTCTTTTTTGCCTAAAATTTTTGTGGATCAGGCTGGAAGTGGCTGTCATCTGCACTTGAGCCTCTGGCGAGACGGGCAAAACCTTTTACCCGACGTGAATGAAATGGGCGAACTTTCCCCAATCGCTAAGGCTTTTGTTGCCGGAATTTTGCATCATCTGCCCGCACTGATGGCGTTAACGACCCCCAGCCCCAATTCCTACCGTCGGCTGCAGCCCCACTTCTGGAGTGGGGCTTTTCGCTGTTGGGGAGTAGACAATCGAGAAGCAGCGGTGCGAGTGCCCAGAAATCCTGTGCCTCCCAGCCCGACCCATTTTGAGCTAAAGACGGTAGATGCGTCTGCTAATCCTTATCTGGCATTGGGGGTGGCGATCGCCGCTGGATTGGACGGCATCCGACGCAGACTTGATCCCGGAGAACCTATCTCGGTCGATCCGGGATCCTTGCCAGCAGCAGAGCGCCAGCAGCGAGGGATTGATCGACTGCCCGAAAATTTAGGAGAGGCGATCGCCCATCTCCAGCAAGACGAAGTTTTGCTTCAGGCACTAGAACCTGCGTTGGCACAGGCATTTCTTGCAGTTCGCACTGCTGAGTGGGAAGCTATGAAGCAATTTACGCTTGAAGAAGAAGTCAAACTATTGCTAGAGCGCTACTAATGGATTTAGGAAGCATCCCAGCCATTGATCAGCACGCCCACAACCTGGTGCGTTCAGAAGCTTTTGCCCAAATGCCCTACGCAGCAGCTTTTACCGAAGGCTATGATGCCCAGATCCTTACCCAGCACGCCCAACACACTCTCTGCTATCGACGCAGCCTCAGAGACATTGCCGCTCTGCTCAACTGTGAACCGGATGAAGCGGCGATTTTGGCACGTCGCACAGAGCTAGGGTTAGAACCACTAACGAAGCTATGCTTTGAGGCTGCTAATTTAGAATCAATTTTGCTGGACGACGGATTTTTGCCAGACACAATTTTGCCTGCGGAGTGGCATCAGCAGTTTGTTCCGGTGCATCGGCTGCTGCGGTTGGAATATTTGGCGGAGCAGTTGATTAGCCAGGTTAGCCGCTTCGACATATTTTTGGAGTGGTTTCGCAGTGAGCTTGACCCGCCACCCCAAGGAGTTGTGGGCTTCAAAAGCATTGCAGCTTATCGGACAGGTTTGGACATTCAGCCCATTCCTTACGATCTGGCAGAAGATCAGTTCTATGCAATTAAAGAAGCATTTCCGGATCAGCCTATTCGGTTGACGAACAAGCCGTTGATTGACTTTTTGCTCTGTCAGGGATTAACGATCGCCAACCAATATCAGCTTCCTGTGCAGTTTCATACAGGTTTTGGTGATCCTGACCTGGACTTACGGCTAGCCAATCCGCTGCACTTGCGACCGCTGTTAGAAGATCTAGGTTTTCGTCAGGCTCCAATCGTTTTGCTTCACGCCGCCTACCCCTTTATGCGCGAAGCAGGCTATCTGGCGGCGGTCTATCCACACGTTTATGTTGACTTTGGCTTGGCTGTGCCGTTTTTGAGTACTGCCGGAATGCGGCAGACGGTGCAAATGTTGATTGAGCTGAGTCCTATGAGCAAAGTGATGTATTCCTCTGATGCTCACCTGATTCCAGAACTGTATTATCTGGGAGCAAAATGGGGGCGAACGGTGTTGGGTGAGGTGCTAGAGCAAACCATTCAAGACGGAGACTTAACTGCAAAAGAAGCAGAAGAGGGGGCGATCGCCATTCTTAACGGCAATGCCAATCGGCTCTACCGTACCTGACCCTTCAAAAATGTTTTTTAATTGAATCCTTGTCCTGAATAAACTCAATAACGGCGTTGAATTCTTAACAGGTTAATCTATTTCCTTTGCTGTTGAATCGGAATCTCGATGACAAACTCTGCTCCTCGCCCAGGGAAGGAGTTGCACTTTAGTGTTCCTCCATGTCTGTCTGTGACGATTTGATAGCTGATCGAAAGTCCCATTCCAGTCCCTTTGCCAACGGGTTTTGTTGTAAAGAATGGATCAAATAATCGATTTTGAACGGCTTCTGCCATGCCCAGTCCATTATCGGCAAGTCGAATATGAATCCAGTCTTCATTGAGCATTTGAGTCGAAATCTGAATCAAAGGCTTGAAGGATTTAATTCTTTGATTTTGAGCAAAATTATCTGATTCAGCTTCAAGCTGAGCTAAACACTCTTCTAGAGCATCGATTGAATTGCTCAGAATGTTCATAAAAACCTGATTCATCTGTCCGGCGTAACATTCTACTAACGGCAAGTTGCCGTAATTTCTGATTACTTGAATTGCCTGGCGATTATGTTGAGCTTTAAGTCGATTTTGTAGAATCATCAAGGTGCTATCAATTCCTTCATGAATGTCGACTGTCTTAGTTTCTAGCTGGTCAGTATGGGAGAAGGTGCGAAGAGAAGCGATGATTTTCTCAATTCGATCTGCACCTACTTTCATAGAAGTTAGGAGCTTGGGCAAATCTTCGATTAAAAAATCTAAGTCGATCGCTGTTGCTTTAGTTTGAATTTCTGAATCTGGATTGGGGTAGTGCTTCTGATATAGATTTAATAACGCCAGCAAGTTATGGGTGTACTCTTTGGCATGAGCGAGGTTGCCGTAGATAAAGCTAACAGGATTGTTGATTTCGTGAGCAACTCCAGCGACAAGTTGACCTAGCGAAGACATTTTTTCGCTCTGAATTAGCTGGGTCTGTGTTTGCTTGAGTTCCTGTAAAGTCTTTTCTAAATCGAGCGCCTGCTGTCTCAATTGAGTCTCTGACTGGCGCAGGGCTGCTTCTGCCTGCTGGCGTTCTGTGATGTCGTCGTAAGAGCCAAGAATGCCCACAACATTGCCCGCAGCATCGTACAGCGGAATTTTGCTGGAATCAATCCAAATTTGGCTACCATCTGCCAAGAACATAGTTTCAATTACATGCAGAGCAGCTATTCCTGTTTCAATTAGATAAGCATCAGATTCTCTAAAGTGATCAGCTTGTTCTTGAGGAATCGGAAAATCGTAATCTGTTTTTCCAACAATATCATCAGGCTTTTCAAGCCCAACGGCATGGGCAAGGTTGCGATTGCAGCCCATATAAACAGAGTTGCGATCTTTCCAATAAATCCATTGAGGGATATTGTTAATGACTAGCTGTAAAAATTCTTGCGATTCTTTTAGCTTATTCTCTGCTTGTTTGCGATCGCTAATGTCGCGCACGATCACTAAAACTTCATCTTCACCACTGACTACAATCCGAACTTCTTCAACTTGAATTCTGCCGTTAATACAAATTTGATGCTCATAAATTTGTGTTTCGCAAGTTTGCAAAGCTCTCTCTACATTAGCCATTCGGAGCTGAGCCAGGTCTGGAGGTAACGTCTCAAAAATGCTTTTGTTTCGCCATTCCATTTGTGTCTTAAAGGTGACGAAATTTTTGGCTGGAATGAAGTCTAAATAAATACCCTTTCGGGTCATTCTAATCATTAAATCAGGAATTGCATTGAGCAGGGCCCGATAGGTCGCTTCGCTTTGGCGGAGGGCTGCTTCTGCCTGTTGGCGATCGCGAACTTCTGCCTGCAAACGGGTAATAGTCGCTGTAAACAGCGTATGCATTCCGGCTTCAGTATCGAGGTATTTGCTGTTGAGATTGCGCTGATGTCGCAATAGCTCCGCTTGCTGAATTGCTGTGATAAGATGAGCCACAATTTGCTCAATCGCTTTAATTTCATCCGCTTGCCACTGGCGGGAAGTAATGCACTGATGCAGACACAAGATCCCCCACAGGCGATCGCCCTGCATAAGGGGTACGCTTAGACTGGCCTTGACTTGAAAGTGGCTAAATGTTTGCAAATCGGCTGTTGTCAGGTTAGCCGCATTGACATCAGCAATGGCTAGAATTTGTCCCTGCGGAATCTGTTTTGGATGGTGTTGTGCCCACAGAAATTGGCTCAAAGAGCGAACTGAGGCATCTACTACTAACACTGAGCTAAACCCAGCAGCGACCTCTTCAGCTACAAACTGCCCTGCGTTCCAATCCTTAGTTGGATTGGAGCGAGGAATTTGCAGCACGCTGACTCGATCGAGAGCCAAAAAACGCCAAACCTCTGCAACCGCTGTTTGCAAAATCGTACTTAAATCCAGCGATGCTCGAATCTTGGTGATGACGCTCAGCAGCATCTTTTGCTGTTCTAGCTGAAGCTGCTGTAACTCTGCCTTGGGGGAGCGATCGCCCTGCTGAGGCGGAGTATCTAAAGACATAAAGGCATGGATGCTAAAGCGGCTAAGGCTGATATGAACGCTAACGCACCTTTAACCAAGGTTTGCTCTTCTAGATAGGATCACCCTTAAAACATTAAAGCAAGCATTGACCAATTCGTTGTAGGTAGCATAACGTACTCATCTGTACAGAAGTCGTACATCAGAGCACAGATTAAGGGGCTAGTGCCCGACAGTTTGGGAATGAGCTGATTGACCAACACCAATCTGTTCCGACAGAATTTAGCCTTGGGTTCTGTGAGCTTACTCTTTTCCTACTATTCTCTTCCCACTATAAGGATCAGGGATGATCCCGCGTCGCAGGAGCATCCCTGATCTCTGATATATGAAGTTTTGTAGGGTCATGGCAATGCCATAACCCTACAGAGGGAATTGAGATCCGTGAATCATACCCGCATTCAGCAACGCCTAAAATTCTTCGTCGCCGTATCCGTCTGACATAGAAGCTTCGTTGTCTCGCTTGGACCCAAGTAAGTCTAGTCGTTCGACTCGAATAACTGGTTTTGAGCGATCGGCCCCTGTGCTGCGGTCTTTCCAAGAGTCAAATTTAAGTGCCCCAGTCACTCCAATCAAGCTACCTTTACGCACATAGTTGGCAGCAATCTCTGCTGTTTTGCCCCAAATTTCCAGGCTAAACCAGTCAGGTTGTTCACTGTTGCGAGTGCGGCGATTGACGGCCAGGGTTAAATTGCAAACAACGCTGCCCGACTCAAAATATTTAACGTCAGGATCTCCGCCTACCCGACCCACTAGCGTCACTATATTCAAACCCATAGCGCCCTCTGACTTTTTCTGTATTGAATGCGATAAAACTTGTATCGATGATGTTGCTGGACTAGCAGGAGTTTACACTGCTGATGGGCGATCGCCCATATAGTACAAAAGTTCTACCTGAAAACATTCTACCGAACTTTTATAGCTACCGCACTACATTTCCCTTGCCTCTGCGATCGCTGCTTGAATGACCTGGCAGGAAAGCTGTTAGCAGAAATCTTAATTTCATCCTGATGCTTATTCCAGGAATGAGGACAACTTACTTAATGGGTCTGCTCTTCTGATTTATTCAGAGAAGGACTCTTTGTCAAGGAACAGAATTTGAGGATACAGATGACTGAAGCAAGTCTTGAGGTTAGACTAAAACATTCAGTCGCACATCTGACTAGACTCTAACTACAAAACATAATAGAATCCACTTCGACCGCACTTTGATAGCGGTAGGAATTTGGCAGTGATCAAGATTTTGACTTTGGGGGCTTAGAAAGCTAGTGGGGTTCTTCAGTCGCTTCTCGCGGGATATGGGTATCGATCTCGGTACCGCTAACACGCTAGTTTATGTATCTGGCAAAGGCATTGTACTGCAAGAGCCTTCTGTCGTTGCAATGGATCAAGAGAACAAAGTGCCTCTAGCCGTTGGGGAGGACGCCAAGAAGATGCTCGGTCGGACTCCCGGAAACGTAGTTGCCCTGCGTCCGCTACGTGACGGAGTAATTGCAGATTTTGATACCGCTGAACTCATGCTCAAGCACTTCATTCGTCGGGTGCATGAGGGGCGGACGTTGGTTTCACCCCGGATTGTGATCGGTATTCCAAGCGGAGTCACAGGGGTAGAGCGTCGAGCAGTTATGGAGGCAGCTTCGCAAGCAGGCGCACGCGATGTTTATCTAATTGATGAACCTGTGGCAGCGGCGATCGGCGCGGGACTGCCGGTGGCTGAACCGACCGGAAACATGATCATTGACATCGGCGGTGGCACGACCGAGGTGGCAGTTCTGAGTTTACAGGGAACTGTATTGAGTGAATCAGTTCGGGTCGCTGGAGATGAGCTGAGTGAAGCAATCTCTCAGTACATGAAGAAAGTGCATAACCTGGTCATCGGGGAAAGAACCTCCGAGGAGATCAAAATCTCTATTGGTTCGGCTTATCCCACCGATGATGATGACGAATCTTTGATGGATGTTCGTGGTTTGCACCTACTTTCAGGGTTACCTCGTACCGTTATGGTCAAGAGTCCTGAAATCCGAGAGGCAATGTCAGAACCCCTCTCCGTCATCATTGAGGCCGTTAAACGCACCTTGGAGCGCACGCCGCCAGAACTCGCAGCTGACATCATCGATCGAGGCATCATGCTAGCTGGTGGTGGGGCACTGCTCAAAGGATTGGATACTCTAATTAGTCACGAGACTGGGATCGTTGTCCATGTGGCTGCAGATCCTCTCAGTTGCGTTGTACTAGGAACAGGTAGGGTGCTAGAAAACTTCAAACAGCTTGAGCGGGTCTTTAGCGGTCGCTCTCGCAATATGTAGAAAAGCATTCAAAATCGTCACCCCGGTTCAGCGAGTCATTAAACTATCGCGTTTCGCTTGCAAGACGGGTGCTGCATCGCTGAGTGACCTGATAATTCTCGTATTAGAAATCTTGGTCAGGTCGGAGTTTGTTCTCTGGAAAGATTGACATCGCTAGTTTAGAGACGATTGGACTGAATGTATACGCTGCGTCGCTGGTGGGATCGACACGGATTAAGAATGGGGCTAGTCTGTCTGGCTCTCGGTAGCGCTTGGGTATTGCGGCAAACTCAGGGGGCAGCCGTTTTTGAAATCTATCAACAGGTTTCTCGTCCTTTTGAATCAATGCCAGCTTCGGCAGACCGTATAGAAAGTGCTGAAACGCAAGAACTGCAGCAGCGCCTCGCTGAGTTAGAGAGTCAGAACCAACAGCTTCAGGAGATGCTGGGTTACGTTCAAAGCCGTCCAACTGAAGGCATTACTGCTCCTGTGATTGGGCGCAGTGCCGATCACTGGTGGCAGCAAGTCACGCTGGGTCGTGGCAGTCGAGATGGCATTGAAGTAGGCGGCATTGTGGCTGGACCTGGTGGCTTGGTCGGGCGGATTACACATATTACGCCCAGCACGAGCCGTGTCTTGTTGGTTAGCGATCCGACGAGCCAGGTGGGCGTGACAATCAGCCGTTCGCGTCATATGGGATATATGCGTGGACAGGCGGCAAATCGGGCTGTGATGGAGTTTTTTGATAAAGTGCCAGATGTCCAACCGGGCGATGTGGTGTCAACTTCTTCGTTTAGCCAGCTTTTTCCGCCTGGGTTTCCAATTGGTCGGGTAGAGTCGGTCAACCTGAG
The DNA here is from genome assembly GCF_014696015.1 of Oculatella sp. FACHB-28. Taxonomy (NCBI): domain Bacteria; kingdom Bacillati; phylum Cyanobacteriota; class Cyanophyceae; order Oculatellales; family Oculatellaceae; genus Oculatella; species Oculatella sp. FACHB-28. The sequence goes on from NZ_JACJPJ010000065.1 coordinate 80,829, forward strand.
CAAAAGTCCCGCTCCTGAAGCTGTAATTGAGCTGTCTGCTCCAATTCATGCTCTGGAGTGGGTCGTGGTCTACCCTAACAGTCGAACTGAAGTTCCCGGTAGTCCTTAGTGTCAAGGTTCTACACATTGAGAAAGTGATTAAGTCGATACTCTCTAACTTCGCTCAGTCTGGCATTTACACTTCCCAAGTGATGAATTGGGTTGTGACTGCTTTCTCGGTTCTGCTTTGCCTGTTCATTCTGCCGACGCGGTTTCCTGGTATGGAACTGCTGGGGGTTGGACCAAATTGGCTGCTGATCTGGGTAGTTTCCTGGAGCATTCAGCGGACAGTTTGGCAGGGGGCGATCGCTGGACTCGTATTGGGGCTGATTCAAGACGGCATGACATCACCTCATCCCAGTCACGCGATTAGTCTTGCGGTAGTGGGAATGTTGACCGCCCGCATACAAAAGCAGCGCTACATTCAAGAAGACTTTATTTCAGTTGCGCTGATTGTGTTTGGTATGGCGGTTTTGGCTGAAACTATTACTGCCATTCAATTTAGTTTTCAGGGAATTGGGGCATCGACCCATAGTGCCCATCGCGCACTGGCAGAGATATGGTTCTACCATCAGCGAATTGCCCTAAGTTCGGCGATTCTTAGCAGCCTGTGGGCACCGGTTGTTTACTATCCGCTGAACCGCTGGTGGCAGCAGACCAATGCTGTTGAACCATCTCAACCTTGAATTGGAGGCTATTGCTGCCAATTGCTAACCGCAATCTACTTGACTGATTAGTCTATAATGTGGTCAAACTTTTATCTTGCGAGATGGATTGAAATTTAAGGGTTATCTACCGCTCTTCAGCCTTTGGGCTGGCTCAAGTCGATACTTTGGAGCGGTCGCAGATGAGCAGCTTTCCCCTACGAACGGTTATTTTACCTGCTGTACTGGTTTCCAGTGCAGTCTTTTCCACGCTAACTCTACCATTCGTTCTACTTAAAGAACCGATCACCATTGATATTCCCCCGCTGCTCAGTGGTGGGCGCATTGAACCAATGTTTGATGCTGAAAATAAAGATGTGGCGATTCGCTATGTGGGCATTGCCATTCTATTTAGCGTTGGAGCGGGCATTGGTACGGTTGAGTTGCTGCGGGCGAGACATTCTGCCCAAGAATTGACTCAAACCAAAAACCAGCTTTCTAGCTTAAAGTTAAGCCTACAAGAAAAATCGGGTCAAGCCGATGGTTCCCAGTTACTCGACCCGGAAGACGATTCTGACTTGTCTGAGCCGCACGATGCAGCAGATCGCTTTGACGCCGATCTGGATGAAGAGTCAGAGTCGTTAACTTCAACGTTCGATCAGTACGTTGCTGCGGAGAGCCTGGGAAAAAACCTTGATGCTTTCCCACTAGTGCGGTCTGAACAGCCGACTGAGTCTCTTGAGGTAACGCAGGCGATCGCCTCTTCTGCTGATCCGACTGCCGATCTGCCTGCGTCGCTGTGGGCACAGGCCATTCAGCAGGATATCGGTCAAGATAAGCCAGGTCAAAATGGCCATGATCCTCTTGCTAAAACCCAACAGGAACCTGACCCGGTTGACCTTAATCGGGTTGAGGTTATTCCAGAAGAGGCATTACCAGCAATTCAGACGGAATCCGACCCAACTGATATCGCTTCTTTTAATGGGGGTAATGGAGGGCATTCCCCTGCTGAGGAAGAAGTTGTAAATGCGCTTCAATCAGGCTACTCGCCTTTCTACAGCGAAGCTTTGCAGGACGCTGATTGGGATTCAGGGTTGACTGCGGCTTCAGAGTTGGCATCTTATGACCAGTACTCAACTTGCCGCATTAGAGTTCCTCATCTGAAAAGACGATTGTTTGCTGTACTCGTTCAGGGAAAGTACTTCAGTCTTTTTAGGTCTGGCATGGCTCAGGAGAGCGCTTTAGAAATTGCAGCAAAATTAGAGCATAGAGGCGACAAGCCGATTGTGACGCAGACTCACAATGGCTACGCAGTCTGGATTTGGCAAGCTGAAGCCATCATCGATGAAGTAACGACATAGGCTGCACTAGCTTATAGCAAACTGATGTTAATTGAAATAAGGCGGGCGATCGCACCATGAAGGCTGGCGAACTTTTACAGCGATATGCAGCAGGACAACGAGAATTTAACAGCGTGACCTTGAGCTGCATTAGCTTAAGCAACGCTAACCTGCAGGGAAGCGACTTTTGGAATGCAAACTTGAGTGAAGCAAACCTAAGCAATACCAGCTTTAAAAGAGCCAGCTTGCGAGAAGCGGTTCTAGACGAAGCGAATTTGAATGGCGCAGATCTGAGTCAGGCAGATTTAAGGGAAGCAAAATTAAGCTGTGCTATCCTCTACGACGTGACGCTCAATGGCGCACTTTACGATGAAGTAACTCAGTTTCCGCCGGAGTTTGACCCTGCTGCTGTTGGGGCTTATTTGCTTGCACCCCAAGCTGCCTTAGCCACCGTCGACCTGAGCGGCAGAGACTTGAGTGGCGTAGATCTCAGTCAGGCAAACTTGACGGAAGCTAACTTGAGTCAGGCAAATCTGTTTGGCGGTGATTTAAGCGGCGCTAAATTAGTTGGTACAAACCTAACAGCGGCCGACTTGAGCGAGGCAACCCTAGCTGGGGCAAACCTCAGTAACGCAAATTTGCAGCAAGCTGATCTGACTAGAGCCGACCTGCGAAAAGCGATTTTGTTTGGAGCCGACCTGCGGACAGAATGTCAGAAGGCAAACTTGCAGGGCGCACTGTGTGATGATACAACCCAATTTCCTGAAGAATTTGACCCTGCTGCTGCAGGAATGTGTGTCCTCAAAGCAGGCGCAGATTTACGCGGTGTTAACCTGAGTGGTTTTAAGCTGGGTGGGGTGGACTTGAGTGGCGCAAACCTGAGCAATGCCAATCTAGCTGAAGCCGATCTCTGGGGCGCAAATTTAGAAGAGGCTGATCTGACGGGCGCAAATCTAGTTAAAGCAAACCTCTGGGGCGCAAATTTGACCAGGGCCAACTTAACGGACGCAGACTTAACGGATGTTAGCCTGAGCGAAGCAGATTTGACGGGGACAATTTTGGAGGATGAGGGAGTAGAGGTGATGGAGTGATGCGCAGCGGAGCCACGCATCACTCCATCACGCAGAAAGTCTACTGAAGAAATTCCCCAATCCGAGGCGGTGCATTTGTCTTGCGTTCTTCGGGAAATTCGTACTCGACTTCTGTGGGTGGTTCGGAAACCAGGACGTAGCGGTTGCCCCAGCCACCGTTGAGGTCTTCGGGACGAGTGGGTGGTGGGGTGGTTGCGCCTGTGGGAAGGGCGATCGCCTCTACCCTAACTGCCTGAATATACTGCTCCCCTTCTGCGGTAGTGCGGACGATATTGCTGGCAAATTCCAAGTTGCGCTGGGCTAAGCGTTGTTCTAGCTGGGTTAGCGTTTCCAGCGGAGCTAGCGTTGCCAAAAAGATTACTTCTCCGTCTGGCTCAAAGGTCATGTTTAGGCGCGACTGCTCTAGCTGCCAGGTTTCCTGATAGCGACCGTCAGGGGCGACTTCCCACAGGTTTAACTCGGCTTGCCAAGTGTCACCTTCCGTTTTGACGGACTCGTAGGCTAAGAGCGAGTAAACCGGGTCAGGGTCGGCAGCGATCGCCCCATTGGGAGCAAGCAACCGCACAGCCGCAACCGTGATCTCAGTATCCTTGGGCAAGTCAGTGTTTCCGGCGATCGTATAGACCCCATTGGGTTGGGCCGCCACCGTTCGAATATCAAGGCTGATATCCCCTCGCTGAACGGGCAGCTTGATTTGAGTGCAACTTGTTGCCAGCATTAGCACCAGCACCAGAATCAGCCAACTTTGAGCAACCCGTTTAAGTCGGGTGTTGAGTCTGAGCTGATGAATCAGCCGTTGGATCAAAGAGCGGAAGGATTGAGCAACCATAAGAAGCAAGAATTCAATAAAAACGCTTGAAGGGAACTTGAGCAGTCTTTCAAGTTTCTACTTAGTAAGTCCTAGTGCTAGATGGGCTTGTTTTTTAACAAATTCTTGAAGTAAATTCAAAAGCAGGTTGCTTCACTCAATATTCTTATTTTCATATTAATTCTAGTTTTTAACACAGATCTAGTTAATTAATTGCAGGGCAATTTAGGAACTCGAATGAATTATGAAAAATATGCCTTAAAAAGAGTGTTTTCTTAGGAGTTGCTAATCCTGAAAATGATTTAGAACTACCACAGCAAGCACAAGAAATATTCGAATGAGCGGTGAATTGGGATTTTAGCTCAATGTTAGCGATCGCCATTAGCCCAGATTTAACTAGTTACAAGGCACTATCTGACAAGTCTTTATCAGACTAGAGCAATTTACAAAACGCTTTTGAACAGAAGTAAAATCCATTATTCAGTTGATGAGAGTGAAAACAGGATCTTTTTCAAAGAAGTTATGATTTTTAGCCTCAAAATGATTAGCCTTAGCTCAAACTTAAATTAATCTTCTACAAAGAAAATCCTGATTGAAAGAATAATATTCTTGCTGAAGAAGTTCGCGTCATCTTTATATAAGTTCGGGATTTCCTTTATTCTTTTTTCAAAAACATGGGCTATAAAAGTGATTAGATAAAAGCCTTGCGGCGACTATGCATCTTACCTGACTATTTCTATTCGTTCGGTAATTCGACAGGTGAATGATGTGCATCTCCTTCAAAATTTTGGCTGAAAGAAGCTTTTAGAAGCGACTACACGCATCAAGGCGATTGCTTCGTCCTCTTTATTCTTTTTTTACCTGAAATTTCTCCAGATCCAGGAGTGTTATGGGAAACGGGCAGGAGGCGAAATTTTCCAATTGGCGTCACAAGACAGAGCTTTTTAAGAGGATGGCTTGTTCCTAGCAGGTTCAGCTTTGTTCTCAGTGTCTTTTGGCTTCCTGGTTTTGCAGCTTGATGTGTCGATTCTGTTGTAGCGATCGCCATTAATTCACTCACGACAGGCGCTTGATTTTGCCTGCCATTTAATTCGGCATGTCTATTTTTAGGGTTGCCGTATGCCCCCTGGTAGGAAATATGAATGTAAACGCTACTGATGCCAGTTCAACTCAAGTCACCCCACGGCGAACCGACTGGCGCAATTCTTTACTTTGGAGCAGTGCTGTTCTAGCCAGCAGTTTCGTGTTGCTGCTGGAATCGAGTCTAGCTGCCGCAGCGCAGGCTGATATAGCGGTTGGCGATCGCTCCGCAGTTCCTTCTCGTGAACTGGAACCTGTTGCTGAAACCGACTCGGAGGCGATCGCTTGGCAGGAAGCCTCTATTCGCGTGACTGCTGCTACGTCTACCCAACCGCCCGAAAAGCCCCAGACTGACTTGCACGCAGTCGAAGCGGTAACGGAATCGGTTGAGGCATCATCTGCTGAAGTACTGTCTGCTGAAGTACTGTCCGCTGAAGCATTACATGCTGAGTCAGTATCATCGGCACCCCTGGCAGATCCTTTGGACGAAGGGCAGCAAATCGTCGGGGCAGAAGATGAAGCGCTAGGGGAAAGTTCTCAAAGCCTTTCGTTGGCTCAGTCACAGTTAGAAGCGGAGTCAGGAGCGGTAGATGCATCCCCGACTTCCCTTGAACTGAGCAGGCTGCACACTGAAACTATTCGTCACTTCAGCATTGAGTTCATTGATGCGGAGACGGATGATGCGGAGACGGGTGCGAAGACGAGCAACGTTGAAAGAACTGAAACTGAATCAGATTATTCTGAACCAGAACACACGGAACCAGACCCTGCTGAAGCTATAGAGTTTGGAGAAGCCAGTGCCGAGGAGATATCTGAGACGGCAGCAACTTCTTTGCGTATCCCCTCCGTAATAGATAGCACGGCGAATGATTGGTCACAAGTTTTGACCGCGTTACAGACGGAATTCTTTACATCAGATAGTGAAACGGTTTCAGTTTCTTCATCTTCTGATGAAACAGGTGAACTGACGAGAATTTTGGCTTCGCTAGAGGCAGAATTTTTTAACTCTGGGAGTGAGCCGGATACGAATGTAGCTCTGGATGAGCCGGAGTTGGTTCGAGCTGACGAGTATCAGTTTACACCTGAGGAATTATTAGGATCTGACGCGATCGCCCCTGGTGTAACTGTGCGTGATCCGATTGTGATTGCGCTGAATTCAGGAGTGGAAACGATCGCCTGGACAGGGGCAGAAGCTGAACCAGACTGGCAACCGCTGATGTGGGATTGTGACACTGCGGACTGCTATGAGTTGAGCGAGGTTGATTTGGCTTCGCTGCCAGAGTTGCAGTTGGTTCAAACCTCATCTGAAGTGGCTGAAGTAGCTGAAGGATCAACCCCTGAGCCGGTTCTTGTCGGACAGGCTGAGTCGGAGGATGAAGCCGCTACGTCTGGAAGTGCGCTAGTTCTGGGTACGCCTTACATTCAGCTTCAGGGGGCATATGTGCTGCAAGGCGATGAGTCTTCGGCGCGGGCGCGCGCGACGGTGCTGTATCCCTCCAGTCCTAATTTGCTGTTTGGCGCAACGGTAGACCTGGCGGGCGGTGAAGCATTTGGCAACGCGAACGGATTTGGGCTGGAACTGAACGAGCTATACGCTACATTTTTGCCACCTGGAACGTCGGGGCTGCGGTTTACAGCAGGGTTGATGGATTTAACCTCCTACTTTGACCGCAACAGTTTTGCCAAAGATGTGGTGACTCACTTCTTCAATCCAGTCTTTCAAACGAATCCGGCATTGAGTGCAGCAGGGCTGTCTTCGCGAATTGGAGCAATGGCAACCTGGAACCCAACCGACAACGTAGACGTGAGAGCTACTGTTTTTTCCTCCAATCGTGACCTGAGCGAATTTGCCCTGGATGCGTTTGCTGGAGAGGTGGGTTTTCGGGCAGGCAATTTGATTTTGCGCGGCACTTACATTTCGGCTGAAGATCCGGGCAGTGGCGACGGCTTTGAAGAGATTTTTGGCATCGATCGCGGTGACGCATTTGGCGTGCAGGAGGGCGATCGCGAAGAAGCCTTTGGACTCAACGCCGAATATTTCATTCCCGATATCAACCTGGGGCTGTTTGCCCGCTATGGACACTACACCAACCAGGATGTAGACGAAAGCGCCAATACTTACAGCTTTGGGATAAATCTGCTGGACTTGTTCATGCCAGACGATCGCCTCGGATTAGCTTATGGTCGGGGGCTGTCAAACGATGAACTGCGGCGCGATCGCGACGACGAGTCGCCTGATGTCCTGGAATTATTTTACGACTTCCGACTTTCGCCCAACCTGCGAGCGGGGGCAACGATTCAACAGCGAAATGAATTCTCAGAGACTGTGTTCGGATTCCGGGTTCGAGCTGACCTGGATGTAACAGGACTAGGGAGGCAGTTTTAATGAGGCGACGCATGGAATTTCTCATACGGGGTAGTCAGGTGCTGCAACACACGCTACTAGGGTTGATGCTACTGGGGACATCGGCGGGAATGTTGTTGTCTCCGATTGGTTTAGGAATTTTGGCAGTGCAGGCGCAAACGGTGCCTGCGGCAGTGAGTCGGGGCTATACGCTGCTAGAGCAAGGCTGGGTCGATGATGCGATCGCCGCCTTTCGACAAGCTTTGCAGCGCTATCCTGATTCACTGGACGCAAGACTGGGATTGGCGATCGCCTACCAGCGAGCCGGACAGGATGAAAATGCTTGGAATACCTACCGTCAGGTTTTAACTCAAGACCCAACAAACCGCCGCGCCCTGGAAGCTGTAGGGCTGCTAGGCAGCTATCGTTCAGAGTGGCAGACAGGCGGCATCGAAGCGCTGACCACCCTACTCAACCTTGACCCAAATAACCAAAACGCTAGAGCGCAGCGGGCGCTGCTGTTGGGCTACCAGGGACGCTACAGCGAATCGCTGTCAGATTATCAGATCGCACTAGCAAACAATCCCTCAGCCGAGACGATTTTGGGCGCGGCTCAAATTTACACCTACAGCGGCAACTATAGCCAGGGGTTGGCGCTATTTCAGCGCTATCAGGCAACCGGGGAAACGATTCCGAATACGGCTATTACAGCCTATGCGTCGACGCTTCAGGAAACGGGAAATCCGGCTGAGGCAGTGCGAGTGTTGGAATCTCGGCTACGACAGTTTGATCGTCTGGACGCAACGGCAATTCAGATTCGGGCAGCACTGGCGATCGCCCATCAAGCCAACCAAAACCCAGAAGCGGCTCTGGCAACCCTGGAACCGTTACGCGACGCCGAAGGCGCAACCTTGCCGCTAGCACGGGCACTCAGCACGATTGGTAGAGAGTCGGGCAATGCTCAGCTTTATGAAGAGGCGATCGCCCTTTACCGTCGAGTGCTTCAGCAAACGAGCAATCCATCTCCGGGGCTGGTAACTGAGGTGGCAGATGTCTTGAGCGAGTCACCCACCTCTCAGGCAGAGGCACTACGGCTCTATCAACAGCTTGCCACTCAACAGCCCAATAACCTGAGCCTGCGGGTGAAGCGATCGGTGTTGGAGCGGCAGCTTGGAGAAATTTCTAGCGCTCAGCTTCAGCAAGAGCTTCAGTCTGTTTTACAGGCGAGTGATGGGGAGATTGAGAGACGGGCGATCGCCCAGTCTCTAATTCGCCTCGACCCGCCCGACCCAGAACTCTTGCCGATTTACCAGAACTTGCTTCAGTCCAATGTGAACGTTCCCTTCTTAAACTTCCGAGTTGCCCAAATTTTGATTCAGCAAGGCAACTATGCAGCGGCAAGGGAAGCCCTAACTGCTTATGGTGCGACTTCCGTTGGTTCTCAAGATCTGGCAGCAGAATTGCTGTTAGCAGACATCGAGCGGCGCGAAGGAAACCTGGAAGCCAGTGCCAGCCGCTATGAGGCACTGATTGCCCGCAATCCTGAAGACCAAATTCTCACTGCTTCCCTGCGCGGTTTGGCGGGCATTCGGTTGGTGCAAAATCGTCCAGAGGAAGCCCTAGCATTCTACGACCAGCTTCTAGCCAGAAATCCCAATGACCTGCAAACCCAACTCGGTCGAGCCAGTCTGGCTTACCAGATTGAGCAGATTTCCCAATCGGAAGCCGAAGCCGTTCTAGAGCGTTGGCTAGCAGCCCGTCCCGCTACCGATACGCCGCCAGAGCTGTTTAGCCTAGTAGGAGCTTTACCGCCCAGTCCACAGCGAGAACGGCTTTATGAAACGCTGCTAACCGTCAACCCCGATGACATCGGCGTGAATCGTCGGCTGGTGCAGGTCTTGGCACTGCGCGATCCCGAACGGGCTCAAGCACAAGTTGATCGGGTTTTGTCGCGTAATCCCGATGACATCAACGGCTATTTCCTCCAGGGCGAACTGGCTCAGGTTTTAGGCAATTTAGATGTGGCTAGTCAGGCTTACCGTGAAGTGCTAAATCGCCAACCCGAAAACACCGATGCTCTAGCTGCTTTAGGTGGAATTCGGTTTCAACAGCAGCGTTACACGGAGGCAACCATGCTTTATGCAAGAGTGCTGACTCTTAAGCCAAATGATTGGGAAACGCGCCGCATCTTGGCGGAACTCAGCGTTGCCCAAGATCGTCCAATGGCAGCACTTCAACAGCTTCGACGCTTGCAGCAAGAGCGTCTGGTAGCAGGCAATCCCGACGCTGACCTGGACGACCGAATTGAGCAGATTCAGTTAGATCTGATGCGACGACGAGGATTTCAGCCTGCGTGGGAGCGGTATTAGGAAGGACGAGGGATAAAGGATGAAAATTCTTAACCCCTAGCCCCCAGCCCTTAGCCTCCAGCCCTTCTTAAACTTGACAGGTTTTGCAGAATGTTGCTGTATTTTTCCTTCCAATCCCCATTTCTAGCTGCGCTGCGAATTTTGTCAACTGTCTCTCAAGTGTTGTTGGGGCTAACAGGACGGTGGCGCACTAAAGCTGCGCGGCGATCGCTCCTCGGTCTAATGGCGCTGCTCTTGAGTCTGACAGCAGGCTGCTGGAAGCCGTCTCAGGCAGAAGTACCCGTGTGTTTGCAGGATGTAGTAGGGCAACAGCCTTCTGACATTCAGGCAAGTACGCCAAATACACTATCGTTACCGTTTCGGGCTGAAAATTTGCCGCTGCTGCAGGAAAGCTGGATTGCTTACCGCCAGCGATTTATTCAGGAAGATGGGCGAGTGATTGACCGAGAAGATGGCGATCGCTCCACCTCTGAGGGACAAGCCTACGCGATGCTGCGAGCGGTGCTGATCAACGACCCTGGCACCTTTGTGAAAACGCTGAACTGGGCAGAGCAAAATTTGATTCGCAAGGGGGAGAGCGATCGCCTCGATCAGCTTTGGGCCTGGAAATGGGGTCGCAATTCCACTGGGCAATGGACGACGATCGATGCCAACTTTGCCAGCGATGCCGATATTGATGCCGCTACCGCCCTGATTTTTGCGGCTCGTCGCTGGAGTTGCCCAGAATATTTGGAGTTAGCAAAAGTCAAACTAACCGACATTTGGAACTATTCAACTGCCGAGTTGGCTGACGATCGGGTTTTGCTGCCCGGACCCGCTGAGGCATTTTGGAGTCAGCCAGATACGCTGATTCTCAACCCTTCTTACTTTGCACCTTATGCCTTTCGCCTGTTTGCTCAGGTTGACCCAGAACATGACTGGATGAGCCTGGTAGACAGCAGCTACCAGCTTTTAGAAGCGTCGTCTGATGTTTCGGCGGTTGGGTTGCCGAGTGACTGGATTTCGCTCAATCCGCAAACGGCAGAACTTTCCCCAGTCAGCGATTCTAACCTGCAAAGTCAGTACGGCTTTGATGCTTATCGGGTGTGGTGGCGAGTGGCGCTAGATGCAGCCTGGTTCCAAGAACCGCAGGCAGAGCAATTTCTGCGCCAACATTTGGCGTACTTAGAACGGTTTTGGCAGGACGGACAGCAGATTCCTGCCCGATTTGACATGCAGGGAAGGGCGATCGCCGACTACGAAGCGACAGCCCAGTACGCCACGCTTTACCCAGCGTTTGCTTTAACGGAACCGCAAATCGCTGAGCAAATCTACCAGCAAAAGTTAGTGCCGCAATATCGGCAAGGCTTTTGGGACAACAGTTCCGCCTATTACACGCAAAATCTTGCCTGGTTTGGGTTACTACCTCCTGTCTCTCCTTCTGCACAGTTGATGCAAGCATCTAGTTCATGAAACACGACCTACATTCACCAACCCCTAACCGTCAATCTTCTCGACGGCGATCGCGCTCCTCTTCCCATCGACGCGATCGCCCCCTCTGGGCTTTTGCTGGAATGCTGCTGCTCAGTTGCGGCTTGCTTTTGGGGTGGGCTATTCTCCCGGCACCCGCTCAGACTGAGGCTCCAATTCCTACAGAGGAGTCAGGAGCGCCCCAGCCGGATCTGTCCCGCTCTGAATTTGCCCTGCCTGATCCTCCCGCTGCTCCGCCTACCGTTGCCCCTGAAGCGGCTGGACAATATGTACTGGAGTTTAACCGCAGCCCCATCGTGGGAAATCGGTTACGGATGGAGGGCATTTACGATGAGCGGCGGCTGCGGTTTACCCGTCCGCGTAACTGGGAACCCAAATCCGTGCAGATTTCGCTGCGGTTTCGGCACTCGGCAGCGCTCTATGCCACTCGCTCAAATCTGACGGTGCTGGTCAACGGTACGAGCATTGGCAGCGTGCCGCTGAACAAACCTCAGGGCGAGATTGGCAATGTCGTGTTTGATGTGCCGCCAGGAGCCATTAAGGATTACAACGAGGTGGTGCTGGCAGCGCTGCAAAACAATTCACCAACTTGTACCCAAGACCCATTTGACCCGTCGCTGTGGACGGAGATTCTGCCCGATTCCAAGCTGGTGTTTAACTTCCAGCCGAAGGCGATCGCCCTCGACTTTCACCGCTATCCCTATCCGGTATTTGACGACCTCAGCCTGGAACCCAATCAGGTCACCTACCTTCAGCCCAACGAGATTGATGAAACCTGGTTGACCGCCACCAGTCGCCTGCACACCTCTCTGGGGCGGCTAGCAGAATTTCGTCCGCTAGACACGCGGATTGTTGAAGCGATCGATCAAGTGGCAGGACGTGAACGGCTAATCGTGATTGGAACTCCTGCCATTCAGCCTGATCTGTCATTTCTGGATTTGCCGTTGTCTTTGGGCAGTGGTCGATTTTTAGATGCAGAACAGCAGCCTTTTCCGGGCGATGTTGGTTTACTGATGCTGACCACGACTCCTGATGGGGCAGCTCCCGTGCTGGTTGTGACGGGCAACGGGGCTGAAGGAGTCGCCAAGGCAGTTCAATTCCTGGTGCAGCCAGGAGATCGGCAGATCGGCACGGGTAATCTTGTGATCGTTGATCAAATCGATCAGGTCGAAACACCTGATCCGCGTGCATGGCAAGGCTATTTGCCACTAGAAAATTCCTTTAAGCTGAGCGACCTGCGTACCTTTGACGAGCAGGCGTATGGTGATGTAACGGTGCGGGGTTCCCATTCCCCCAGCCTGGAATTGGACTTTCGGGCACTGCCCGATGACCAGTTTTCGCCGGGCAACACGATGACGCTGCGCTATAGCTACGGGCCGCAGATCAATCCGCTGACCTCCCTGGTGGAAGTGGAACTTGACAACGTTGTGATCACTGGAAAACGCCTCACTTCAGTGAGTGGTGGCGATCGCGAAACGCTGAAAGTAACGCTACCCGAAGACCGAATTAAGCCAAATTCGCGAATCCAAGTGAATTTTCGGCTCGATCCGCGAGAACGCCGTTCCTGTAGCCGTGTGACTGACCAGCAGCTTTGGAGTACGATTCACTCCGACACCGAATTTAAGCTGAATCGCGAACAGGTGGTGCGGCTGCCTGACCTGGAACTGTTGCGGGCAGGTTACCCGTTTGCAGCGCCGCAGGATTTGTCGAGTACGGCGATCGCCATGCCCGAAAACCCAGCTCAGTCCGACCTACTGCTGCTGCTAGAAGTGAGTGAGCGTCTAGGCAGACTCAGCCGTGCCGAATCGGTGAAGCTCGATGTCTACCGCGCTAGCAAGTTGCCAGTCGAGCAGCGAGACAGCCGCCACATTATTGCGATCGGCACCGAAGCACAGTTTCCATTGCCCGAAGCGTTTGAGCAAGGAGATGGCTTTGCCCTGCGAGATCTGTTTTCCCGTCACTGGGGGCAAAAGCAGATTCAAACCCTGCCCGACCAGGAAGGATTGGTCAAGCAAATCATTTCACCCTGGAATCAAGAGCGGGTCATGCTGGCGCTGAGTGCCCAAACTGATGAAGGCTTGCAGCAGGTGCGCGACCTGATCAGCCAGGACAATCTGTTCTTTCAGCTAGAGGGTGACACAGTGCTGATTGCGGCAAACGAACCTGACCCTTCACCCTACGACCCCAACGCTTACTCGCTGGAATTTTTGCAGCAGTCTTCTCAACGGCAGCTTGCATCGGCTAACCTTTCTAGCCGAATTGCAGCGGTGCTGCGCGGCAACTGGTTTGTATTGGCTCCCGGCATCGTGGCAGCGTCACTGGTGCTGTATGGGGTGATTCAACTCTACTTAAAGCGGCTCACGGGGCAGGAATAAATGGTTAGTCCTTCTAAGACTCGAACGCAGCGACGGTGGATTCGCGAAGGAGTGCCTTCTAACTCAGAATGGCTGGCAACGCTGCTGGTCGATCGCCTGCCGCACACGTTTGACCACGTGCTGAAGTGGCTAAACCGACGGCAGTTGGTGATCCTGCTAGGGTCACTGTTGATGATGTGTCTGCCGCTGATAACGGTGCGTCCCAGCATTTGGCAGCAGGGCTTAATTGCAGTGCTGCTAATTTTTGTGGGGCGATCGGTACTGCGAATGGAAGACCAGCGCAGTGACACTCACAGCAGCGAGTATCTGCACCTATTTCTAATTGTGCTGAGCGTGGTGACGACGATGCGGTATTTCTATTACCGCACCAGCTATACGCTCAACTTTGATGGTGTAGTGAATGGCATATTTTGTCTGTTGCTGTATGCGGCAGAAATGTATGCGATCGCCACTCTCATGCTGGCCTATTTTCAGACTTTGAAAATTCGTGAGCGCCAACCCATCGATCTATCGACCTTACCCCACGATGATTGGCTCAAGGTTGATATATACATCCCTACTTACAACGAAGAAGTTGAGATTGTCCGCAAAACGGCTTTAGGCGCACTGGCAACTGATTATCCTTACGACAAAAAGCACGTTTACATTCTGGATGACGGTCGGGCAGAAAAGTATCGCGATCGCCGCGAACAGCTTCGCCAAATGTGCGATGAACTGGGCTGCACCCTGCTCACACGCGATAACAACGACCACGCCAAAGCCGGAAACATCAACACCGCCTTGCCGAGAACCGATGGGGATCTGGTACTGATTTTGGACTGTGACCACATTCCGGTTCGCAGCTTTTTGCAAGAAACCGTCGGCTTCTTCATCGTTGACCCCAAAGTGGCGATGGTGCAGACGCCGCACTGGTTCTACAACCCTGACCCATTTGAGCGCAACCTGATGACCGAGGGACGAGTACCCGTCGGCAACGAACTGTTCTATAAAGTGCTGCAAAAAGGTAACGATTTTTGGAATGCGGCTTTCTTTTGCGGTTCAGCAGCCGTGATTCGGCGGGAATACGTGCTCGGCATCGGCGGCATCGCTACCGAAACCGTTACCGAAGACTGCCACACTTCCCTGCGGCTGCACTCCCAGGGCTATGAAACGGTCTATTACGACAAGATCATGGTGGCAGGACTCGCACCTGAAAAATTCTCCTCCTACGTCGGTCAGCAGGTGCGCTGGGCGCGGGGAATGGCGCAGATTTTGCGAATCGAGAATCCAATGGTCAACCGCAAGTTAAATCTGCGGCTAGCGCAGCGGGTGTGCTATTTCAGCGCTACATCACACTTCTTTTTTGGCTTTCCGCGTTTGATGTACGCGATCGCCCCCAACCTGTTCCTCCTCTTCGGCATCAATTCTGTTAAAGGTTTGGGATTGGAAACGCTGTTCTATGCTTTGCCCCACATCGTTTTGTCGATGCAGGCAAACCACATTCCCTACAAACACGTTCGCTTTTCCTTCTGGAACGAGATTTACGAGTTTGCCATGTCTTTTCAGGCAGGCATCGTTACCCTGCTGGCGCTAATCAACCCCAAGCTGGGCAAATTCAACGTGACCGACAAAGGGCTAACTGTTGAGGAGCGCAGCTTTGACCTGGATTCTGTGCGTTACCTGGTGATTCTAGGCGCAATTACCGCTGCGTCGCTGGTCGCCGTTCCGTTTTGGCTGGTGCTGAGTCCGCAAGATACGCAAGCTGTGCTGATCAACACGCTCTGGTGTGTATTTAACCTGCTGCTGGTGATGGCAGCCTGCCTGGTTGCCTTTGAGCAACCCCAACTGCGCCGCGCTCACCGTCTACCCCGCCGATTAGCCGTCGTGATTCACGGCGATAACCAAAGTTGGGTCGGCGAAACGGTAAACGTAAGTGAAACTGGAGCGCAAGTGCTGTTAGATGTTTGGCCCAACGTCCCTGATGAAATTCGGATCGAGCTGATTGGGGATTATGGGGCGCGGGTGCTGCTAGATGCCCATATTATTCGAGCGATCGCCACTGACAAACTGCAAACTCTACTCGCCCTCGACTTTGTCAACGTCAGCCAAACTCAACTGGATGACCTCTCAGTCGTCATCTACTCAGACGTAAAAGAATGGTATTCCCAGAAGCGAAATGAGGCAGACAACCCAATTCAGTCGCTCAAATTCATTGCCACCAGCATACAGCGGGTATACCGTGAGTTTCGCCCCGAAGTTGGGATGAAGGTACGCAAGCAAGTCCGGGCTGACGCTCAGCTTTTCTGGGAGGACTGGGAAGGCACATCCTACACTGCCAAAGTCACCGAAATGGGTACGCGAGACATTCGGCTGGAGCTAGAAGGAGACCTGCTACATCTGGAAACGATGGAGCAAACCAAACCGATGATTGGATTGCTGATCAGCAGCGACACTAACGATTTTGCACCCCAAAGTCTGTTAGCCCAAGTGCAATCTGTTGAAATTCTGAATCTTGTACCCGTTGTCGCATTTCAACCACCTGGTGCTGACTCAGAAATTAGCTCAGACTATGACACCCCACCTTTACGAATTGCAATAGAACTATCTTTTCCAGAATCTCTCAATCAACAGCAGCGCACTAAAATCCGAGATTTGCTGCGATCGCTAGAGTAATACCAATTTCAAAAATTAGGGCTACAGATGGAAGAGCACCCCGTGGCGCGGGGTGCTCTTCCATCTGCTTAGAGAAGCGTTATAAATTCTGGTTCTTGATGAGGGACTACCAAAATTGGCCCACAATCAGTTTGTCAGCCGTCTGTAGTTAGTTTTTCGGCTACGCCTTTTGTGCGATCGCATAAAAGGCAGTTTGTTTTAGCCTAAAGGCGTTGTTGTAACAAAGTTTTAAGCTGATGCAAGTTACTTTTTATTCTCGAAGCGTGAGGGCGATCGCCATTCTGCTTGGTGCTGCCGGAATCGCAGCCGCAGCCAGCGCTCCTCTACTCGCACAAACCCAACCCGCACCTGCTCCTACTGCACCGGGTACGACCACCCCTGGAGCGGGCACCCCTGGCACAACGGAACCGAGTACAACACCACCAACCACAACCCCCAGCCCCGACGCAAACACACCTGCAACAGAGCCGCCTGCTGCTCAGCCAGCACCAACTCCCGACGCTGCAACGCCTCCAACTTCTAGCAATGCTAGCCTTACCGAGTTGCTGCAACACGTTTCTACCCAACAAGCTCCCAGCGGCAATTCCTTTAACACCCTGGCACAAGCTGTAGCAGCCGCAGATGTAGCGCCTCTACTGCAAAATGCTGGTGGCCCCGTTACTATCTTTGCGCCCACTGATACTGCCTTTGCAGCATTGCCCGATGGTGCCCTTGAGTTTCTGCTGCGTCCCGAAAACCGCAACTTGCTGAGACAAGTTTTGGCTTATCACGTCGTTCCGGGTGAATTTACTTCCAGCCAGCTTCAGACTGGAGCAATCTCCACCCTCAACGGTGGCATTGCTGTCCGCGTTACTCCTGAACGCATCGTAGTGAATGACGGTAGTGTGATTCGGGCAGATATTCAGGCTAGTAATGGCGTAGTTCATGCCGTTAACCGAGTGTTGCTGCCCCCTCAAATCCGTCAGCAGCTAACAACTGCACTGAACGCGCAGTAATAGAAACCAGAAGAACTAGAGTTTCCTTGAGGGCGAAGCATTTGGGCAGCAATTCCCGACTCACTTTAGAGTCTGCCTGACAGATGCTTCGCCCCTCCATCTGTAGCCTCTTTTCAGAGAAAGATTATTAGTACTACACCAATTCAAGCGAGAAATCCTCACCTGCTATAGCCGAGGTGTTGATTTAGAATCAGATCAACGGCTTCGCTCAGGCAGAATGCATTTCAGGTATTGAGGAATGTAGACTTGAGGACTTTCCTATCAGTAGTGAACTGCATAGCAATTTTTAAGCGACCTAGGAGCATAATTCATGGTGAATAAGGTGCAAAAAACTGACCAGGAATGGCAGCAGCAGTTAACCCCTGAGCAGTTTAAAGTAACCCGCAAAAAAGGGACGGAAAGAGCCTTCACAGGGGAATATCACGACAACAAAAAGCCAGGAATTTATCGCTGTGTTTGCTGTGACGCTGAATTGTTTAGTTCAGACGCAAAATATGACTCTGGCACGGGTTGGCCAAGTTTTTGGGCACCTTCGAAGGAAGACAATATCGGCTACGAAGACGATCGCGCTTTGTTCATGCGTCGAACTGAAGTTCTTTGTGCTCAGTGTGATGCCCACCTGGGTCACGTCTTTGATGATGGACCTCAACCTACAGGACAGCGTTACTGCATGAACTCAGCGGCTTTAAAGTTCGAGCCAAAAAGCTGACCCTAACTTAGGATTCAGAAAAGCAACTTAATGAAAAGCGCACTCTTCCAGGGTGCGCTTTTTGTGACTGATTAAGGGTTTACCTGAAAATAAACCTTGAATTCACTAAGATTCAGAATCGCTATAGAATGAGAAATTCCAACTTAACCCGTTACTCGTTGCAGTATTCAATTCATCCACCCAGCAAATTTATTAAAACTCATTTAGACCAGCTTTTACCAAGTTGGTCTGCCCCAGTTTCGTCAGTATTAATTGTTATTCAACCTTGTGAGCTGGCGTTGGTGGATCGAACGGTTGAAACCGAAATTCATAAATTTCAACTGCGGCAAAAGGTTACTGAACTCGGCGACAAAATCGTCACTCAGCTTCAGCAGGATGGGTATTTTGCAGATTTGTTTGATCCGCGAACAGGGCTGCCCATGTTTTCAGTTTCAGGGCAGCTCCGGTTGGATGATGTGGCAGTGATTCGCTCAACGTTGGGCTACTCCGTGCTAAATCGAGGGGGTTGCCGAACGATTGAGCATCCAATTTGGGGCAGTGCGGTTTATCCTTCCATTCTGGTTACGTCTGCTTGCTCAACAAGCCTGGAACGGGTTGTGAAACTGCATTTAGACAAGCTCGAATGTGCGTAAGGCAATTTTATTGCTCTGCGAGTCTCATATCTTGAAAATAAGCTCCGGGATCTTGAGCAACCCAGCCTAAGTCAGAATTGGAGCGAATTTCAAAATGCAGGTGAGGGTTGGTCGCGACTCCTGTGTTGCCAACCGTGCCAATGCGATCGCCTGCTCTAACGGTTTGACCCACTTCCACGTCGATACTGTCGAGTTGGGCGTAGCGAGTTTGTAAACCCTGACTATGGTTAATCACAACTAGATTGCCGTAATTACCTTGGTTTGACGCAAAGGCAACGGTGCCTTCACCTGCTGCTAGCACGGGTGTTCCTCGGTCAGCAGTCAAGTCTACTCCACCATGAAAGGCAACATTGCCGTTATCAGAGTTGAGCTGCCAGCCATAACCTGTTGAAATAAAGGCAGTTGCAGGCAAAGGATATTCCCTTAACACGCCATCCACTCGTGCGGGCGTACCCGTTGCAGTTTGGTTGGGCGACCAGTTGACACCGGGCACAAAGACAACACGGGGAGCCTCCTGACAGCCATTCACCTCAAACAAAACATCGGCTCGCGTGCCGTACAGTTCTGCCAAATCTTGCCAGGTGCTTCCTGCTGGCACTTCCACTCGGATACCGTTATACGGTGGAACCAAAATCTCAGACCCCACAGGAGCATTCCCATCCCGCAGCACAGGATTCATTCCCATTAGCGTTGCTGGAATCAAGTTATAGCGCTGCGACAAGCTGGTCAAAGTTTCGCCCGCAGCGATGCGATGGCGGGTCACACGAGACAAAGCTGGTTCAGGACAGAGCGTATCGCCTTCAGCCTCAGAGCTAGTTGGAGAAGCAGTTTGCGGCTCAGCTTGTTTGCTTGACGAGTGAGTTAACCGAGCAGCATTCTGATGGGTCTGATAAATCTCTTCAAGTTCTAGAGAATTCTGAATGGCAGAGGTAGGATAAGGAATGCCAAGCGTTGAGCGATCAAGCTTGCCCACGGCAAAGGATTGCCTGAACGAGGCGGCGGGTTCGCCTACTTCGAGCTGATAAGGGTTTGATGCGGCGAGAGATGAGGTAGCCTGTCCTGCCCCGACCAGAGTCAAAATCCAGAGCAGTGCGGGAAAAGTGAGGCAGCGCGACAAATTCATACTCGAAACCCAAATGAAAACGACAAAGCATTTGCCTCGCTCAAAATGCATCTCTTACGAGTGCGGGTTGAGAGGTCTAAATCACTTCACTGCATTTAGCAGACAGAAGTTCCTCATAAAATTTTGACAAAACTTTTTGGTTATGGGGTTATGTAGTGTGAATTGCGAGTTTCAATTTGGTTAGATTGGAGTCAGCAAAATACTGCCATCGCGGGAATCAACAGCGGGAACTAAGAGTATGGGCTTCTCACTAAAGCAATTGGGCATTTACGCAGCTTTTCTGATTGTCGGAGGAAGTGCAGGCTGGGCGGGCGGCTACTATCTCAATTCAGAAAATCGCTCCGATCGCCCAGAAGCAGTTCCGGCGGCGCTGGAGTCTCCAGCTCAAGAAAGTTCCCAGCCGACCGTTCGCATTGTTGAGCGAAATAACCCTAACTTTATTGCTGATGCGGTTGAGCAAGTTGGCCCTGCTGTCGTACGAATCGATTCTTCTCGCACGATCGCTAGCCGCGTTCCCGATGCGTTCCAAAATCCTCTCTTGCGCCGCTTTTTTGGAGACGAAGCCCCATCCATGCCGCAAGAACGGACTGAGCAAGGCACTGGATCAGGCTTCATTTTGACCCCAGACGGCCGGTTGATGACCAACGCTCACGTAGTAGAGGGGGCAGACACGGTCACTGTCACGCTGAAGGATGGACGCACCTTTGACGGGGAAGTCGTTGGGGTTGACCCGGTGACTGATGTCGCGGTGATTAAAATTGAAGCAACCGAGCTGCCGACAGTGAGAATTGGCAGCTCTCAGAACCTGGTGCCGGGGCAGTGGGCGATCGCCATCGGCAACCCTCTCGGCTTAGACAATACCGTCACTGCTGGCATCATCAGCGCTACAGAGCGGTCTAGCTCTCAGGTTGGCGTTGACAAGCGAGTCAGGTTTATCCAGACCGATGCAGCAATTAATCCTGGTAACTCTGGTGGTCCCTTGCTCAATGACCAGGGTGAAGTAATTGGGGTTAACACTGCCATTCGCGCCAATGCTCAAGGGTTAGGGTTCGCCATCCCGATCGAGACAGCCCAAAGAATTGCAGACCAGCTCTTCGCCAATGGTGAAGTTCAGCATCCCTACCTGGGCATTCAAATGGTGGACTTGACCCCAGAGCTGAAAGAACGGATCAGCCAGGAAGAAGGGCTTGCTTTAGATGCCAATCTTGAAAAGGGGGTACTCATCATCGAGGTGATGCAGGATACTCCAGCCGCCCAGGCAGGTTTACAGCAAGGAGACGTGATTTTGAAGGTGAACGATACGTCTGTAGAAACGGCTGTAGATGTTCAAGACCAGGTTGAGACTAGCAGCGTTGGAGAAGTTCTGGAGCTAGAAATCAATCGGAATGGTCAAGTTCAAACCATTCAAGTGCGTCCAAGTGCGTTTCCGGCTGACCAGCTTGGCTAGGACGGGTAGAACGCTGAGATTTATGGATCGCTGTAGCTGTACAGGCTAGAACAAAAAAGCGGGGAGAAAAGTAAATTTCCCCGCTTTCCTTGTTGTTGAATCTTCAACGGAGACTGCACATCGCATAAGCGAACAAAAGCTATCGTAGAGCCGCGTGCGTGACTCCGATAGGCTCCCAGAACAAAATCTTAGATATGCTTCAATCTCGCTAGCTTCGCTTAGAACAGAGAATCAGAGGAAGATTCCCCATTGCCAGATTCACGATGTAGCGAGAGCGAGCTGCTGATGCTGTCTTCTAGCTCCATACGCTGCTCCATGCGGCGCAGGAAATAGCCTGTCATCATTGCAGATGCTAGTAGTCCGGCTAAGTTTTCGCGGTCAGTAGTAATTTGGACGTTGAATGTTTCTGATGGCAAAACTCCTACTAGTCCCTGGACGTTCTGAGAAATAATCTGCTTAATCTCAGGGCTGACGGACTTTGCAACTCTTGCCAAAACTTCAGGCGACTGATGCTGGAGATACTTCAGAAGTTGATTCGCTTGGCTCTCTTCGGCACTGCCACTGAAAAAATTGGCGTTGTCAGGGTTAAAAACCATGGAGACCGTAAATGTCAGGTTTACTTTTGATCCATTGTGACACTGATATCTGATACTGTGACCCGTACTTTTGGGGGGAAACAGGGGAGAAATCTAAAATTTAATTTTTTAGCATCAAACCTTGACGGAAAGTTGATATCCACAGCTAGAACAAAAGCGATCGCTTCTATCAACT
Source organism: Oculatella sp. FACHB-28 (assembly GCF_014696015.1). Lineage (NCBI taxonomy): Bacteria > Bacillati > Cyanobacteriota > Cyanophyceae > Oculatellales > Oculatellaceae > Oculatella > Oculatella sp. FACHB-28. The sequence goes on from NZ_JACJPJ010000065.1 coordinate 102,718, forward strand.
ATGGCTCCGCATTGGCTGCAAAAGCGCTGAGTTTGAGCAGTCTGAGAAGCAGTTTCAGGAGCAGACGCGGATGCAGCAGCTGAACCCATTTTCAGCTCCATGTCTCTCATCCGCATTTGCATTGGATTCATGCTCATCTGCATATCACCCATATTCAAGTTCATGGGTGGCATTGGTTGCATGGATTCCATTGGCGGCATCGGCTTCATTGCTGGTGCGGATGGCTGACTAGCAGTTTGCTGTACCTGGATTTGTTCGGCGTTACTCAGATCAGGGCTATGGCTGAGCGGGCTAACGTGGCTCCCTTGGAGGTGAATCAGGCGATCGCCATCGCTCATAACCAACTTGACCACAATGCCTTGAGCCGTCCGAAACACTTGAGGCGGAGCCGTCAAGCTGCCCTGAAAACTGCTGCTAGATTGTTGCTGCTGCCCCGGACTGCTGCTAGTTAGCGTCAGGACAACTTGCATTCCCTGGTCATCCAGGTAAAGGCTCTGACCCGCAGCTAATTCACAGGAGTAGATCATGGATATTTTGGCAAAGGGCTATAGATTCATTAGAGCAGATTTATTAGAACCTGATTTAAGGGTGGCGATCGCTAACCGCAAAAGAAATCATCTAGTGTAAAAGGGGTATCCGAGGCAAATTTGACTCTGGCAATTCCTACAGCCGTTAATTCCAGCTTGTGCTGAGGCAGGGGATCAACGGTTTGTCGCTGTTCCTGTACATATTGACGTACGCCGGTATCGCTTTGGGCAATCACTTTACCATCAGCGTCAAACGCCGTGAGCCTAACTTGTTTGGTACCTGTAACAAAAGCGCCAACGGTTTGGGTTGCGCGATAGAGATAAATATCAAAACTCAGCCCGTTGGTCATAGGCATGAGTACGACTGAGCCAGAACGAGGCAGAAAGGCGGGGTTAGAAGGCTGAAGGGCGATCGCTCCAGCAAACTTGATCCCTAATCCTGAATACTGGTCTCGGACTTGCTCAAAGGCTGATAAATCTTCAAAGTCGAGTTCAACACGTCCAAGTTGCAGGGGTTGAGCGGGTTCAGGCTGGATTAAACCAATCGAAACCGTAGGGCAATGCAACCGACTGATTAAGTTGGACTGGGGGGTGTGTGAGGGCGGCATAATCAAACTCTCAACGTCCAAATTGAGCTTCCTATCGAGGCTATACAGAGAGCTTTGAGAGGTTTCCGCACCAAATTTCTTTAGCTGTGGCAGTTTAACGATTGGACTCACTAATTTGGGTGAGACCTACATCAAACAACCAAAGCAGTGTCTTGAAATGCCTAGCAGGACAGGCTTTAAGCCATTCTAAAAATACTCACACTCCACTCACACCTATCACAATTTCGTATCTGATGGCGGTCAACAAATCACGCTTTTAGCTTCTGAATGCCTCAACCTAACTCAACTCGTTTACTAGTCTTTTAAGGAGCAAACTGTCTATTTTTTATTGGTGACGAAGGAAAACCGAAATTTGGTTCCTATTTTTTTACGTCTTTGGATACAGATTAAGGCTCAAACAACTTTTCAGCTTCACCAGACTGGACAAAAACTTGCGGGTGCCCGCAAACTTCTATTCAATCCTTAGAGTTGTACAATAGGACGGTTGTATTCTGCGACACGAGCCTTGATTGAGCGTTATACCCTGCCTGAGATGGGCAACTTGTGGACTGAAACGTATAAATTGAAAACCTGGCTACAGGTCGAGATTGCGGTCTGTGAGGCCCAAGCAGAATTGGGCTACATTCCGGCTGAGGCAGTAGAAACGATCAAGGCGAAGGCGGATTTTGACCCCCAACGGGTGTTAGAAATTGAAGCCGAAGTTCGCCATGACATGATCGCGTTTCTGACCAACGTGAATGAGTATGTCGGAGACGTTGGGCGCTACATTCACCTGGGGCTGACCAGTTCTGATGTGCTGGACACCGCGTTGGCGCTGCAATTAGTCGCTAGCCTGGATGTGTTGCTGGGTCAACTGGAGGCATTGATTCAGGCGATTCGCTATCAGGCGCAGCAGCATCGGGATACGGTGATGATTGGGCGATCGCACGGCATTCACGCTGAGCCAATTACCTTTGGGTTTAAGCTGGCTGGTTGGCTGGCAGAGGTGCTACGCCATCGCGACCGCCTCTGTCGTCTGCACAGCCAAATTGCAGTGGGCAAAATTTCGGGAGCGGTGGGTACCTATGCCAATATTGACCCGCAGGTTGAAGCGATCGCCTGTCAAAATTTAGGGCTAGAACCTGACACCGCTTCAACCCAGGTCGTTTCGCGCGATCGCCATGCCGACTTTGTGCAAACGCTGGCGTTAGTAACCGCCTCGATAGAGCGATTTTCAGTCGAAATCCGCAACTTACAACGTACCGATGTCCTGGAGGTGGAAGAATTTTTTGCCAAAGGGCAAAAAGGCTCCTCAGCCATGCCTCACAAGCGTAACCCCATCCGCTCTGAGCGCTTAACTGGAATGGCGAGAATTGTTCGAGGACACGCGGTTGCTGCAATCGAGAATGTAGCCCTGTGGCACGAGCGAGACATTTCCCATAGCTCTGTTGAGCGAGTCATCTTGCCAGATGCCTGCATTTTGACCCACTACATGCTGGTAGAAATCACCGATCTGGTGAAAAATCTGCTGGTCTACCCGGAAAATATGCAGCGCAACATGAACCGGTACGGCGGTGTAGTTTTCAGTCAAAAGGTTTTGCTTGCTCTGGTCGATAAAGGACTGAGCCGAGAAGAAGCTTATGCGGTCGTTCAATCTTGTGCCCATACTGCTTGGAACACCCCAAGCGGCGATTTTCATGCGTTGATTACACAAAACCCGACCGTCACCGCCCACCTATCGGCTGAAGAAATCGAAGCTTGCTTCGACCCTCAACAGCATCTAAAACATCTAGACACCATTTACCAGCGGCTAAATATTTAGCTTTGCGAGTTAAGGCTAAATCATAGGTATAGAAGCAATTTTCGTACCCATGATTGAGCCACCAGTTTTACATCTAAACAGAACGTAAAGGAGGATAGAGCTAAGCTCTATCCTCCTTTACGTTCTGGCCTAAACCAACTTCGAGACAGAGCGACAGACGGAAGGGCACTTCCAGTGTGAGGAGACCTTTTCCATCTGTTACCACTTCTCAGAGAAACGGTATTATGCCTGACTCAAGCAACCAGCACCATACTACCTGGACGAATTAAACCCGAATAAATTCAATGTAATCGACCCGCGCGGCCTCTCCGCCCGCAAAAATTCCTTCAAGGTTAATTGTCGAGTTGCGGGAAACACTAATACCGCTGGCGATTTGTCGTTCTACAAACGTCTGAGAAGTCGCAGTAGTGCTACCCAAGTTCTGGTCAAAATTCCAGCTGTCGATCAAGGTATTGTTAATCTTGACTGAAAGCTTAGCTACTCCATCATTCTCATCAAAGTAGCCAACCACAATGTTGTATGTACCAGATGGACCTGTGAATAGTCGAGAAGCTTGACCTGGAGTGCTTTGCTGTCTCACTCGAAGCACTCTTCCACCCGAGGCAGTGGTAACACTTCTTTCAACAAAGTAGGACCCGTCTGAAGTGAAGGTTTCTGCTTCAAACCTCAAGCTTTGAGGGTTAACCTGAATACTCCCCAAGGTAGCCGCTACATTGGTGTTTCCATTGTTATCCGCGATCTGATTTGCAACCAGTGACACTTGGTAAGCGCCCGTCTCATCTGCTCCCCAACTGCTTCCACCTGGAGCAGAAATGCGGTAGGTGGCTGTGAGTCCATTAGCACCAGTTTGAGATCCAACGTATTCTGCAAGTTGGTTGTAGCCGTTGGGTCCAGTTACCCGGACATCGTCCATTCCAAGGGTTGTGGCATCAACAGAACCATTGTCCTGATACGTTACGGTGAACAAGTGATTTTGTGCGCCGCTTTCGATTGTTCTCTCACTACCTAAAAGTCCAATCGGCGGTAGCGCCGCTTCATTCACTGTAAATGAGCGTATTAATCCTGGTTGGACAAAATTACGGGCGATGTCGCTGACCTGGTTGGCGCGTAGGCTGATGCTGTAGGTGCCATAGTCATCTGGATCAAAGCGACTGTCTGGAGCGCTAATGCGGTAAGTCGCCAGGGTGCCAGTGCGCCCCTGCTCAGCGCTGACAAACTGCACGTTGAGCGGAGTTGGTCCGCCAGAGACAGCAAGATCAGCTGAATCGATCCTAGGCAAGCTGATATTGTTTCTATCTCTATAGTTGACGCGTAGGGTGTACTCTCCAGGGGCAGTGATGGCTCCACTAACAAAAGATACAGTTGGAACATCAACCAGGAAGTCCTTTAGCTTGCGTGGGGCGGCAAAAGCTCCAAGTGTATCTTTAACCTGTCGTCCCTGTAGAGAAATTGAGTATCGACCATTCTCATTTGCGCTCCAAGCTCTGTCCCGCGCAGTAATGCTGTAGGTTGCGATCGCCCGTGTATTCTTGCTTCCTGCAACAAATTTTGCTGGACTCACCAGTCGAGCAAATTGTCTAAACTTATTTCCAGCAGTAACGAGAATGTTCCTAGATCCAATACTTCTAAGGTTAATACCGCTACTGTCAGCGTAGGTTACAGAAAACGTTTTGGTTGCGCCAGTTGCTCTCTCAATATTAGTCACCGAAACACGTGCTAGAGGACCTGTGTTAGCTCTGGCAGCACTGGAGCGATGCAGATTGGTCGTGGTTGAGGAACTGAGGCTGCTAGCGCGCTCTGTATTGCTGTAGCTGCTTGCAGTTGCTTTTTCAATGGAAGATCGAATATCGGATGCCATGTACTGGGAACCTACCTTTGCAAGTTATACAAGTTCTTGGAGACTAAATTCACCTGTAAGCTTTTGCATAGCAATATTCCGCCTAGCTCCTGGTTAGTGCTTTTACAACTGAGGCACTGTAGGAGAAGACGAGATAACTTGCTTAACTCAGGTGGAAAAATGCTGAAATGCCAACTTTTAAGTCAGCAAAAGTGACACGGGAGATGATGCCCCTGAAACCGTTAATAGAAGACCTACACCGAACTTACAGCGAATTTTGTTGAGCAGAGTATGACGTAAAGTGAAGAATTTTCTGCCCTTTTCAAAATCACTGAGTTACCAGTGAAATCACTGTGGGTTTCGTATAAAAAAAGAAAATTTAGCTTGGCATTACGTAACTCCACACGGATGTCGAGTTTTAAGGTAGCCAATGCATACGCACTATTGCTAGGGACAAAAATGTATATTTACTTACTCTTTACGTCTCACCCGTTTTAGCTCTCTTACGTATGAAGCATGAGTGAAGAGATCTGGCTGTAACCTAAGTCTAGACAGCCATTGCAGATTACTCAGGTGTGGAGGCTGGAGTCTGTTCGGGCGAGGGAGCGGGAGCGGGAGCGGGTGAGGACTGACTCGGAGAATCTTCAGTAAGGGGTGGAGGAAGCTCTTCTACTCCTCCAGTCGCAAGTTGGTTAATCTGGTCTTTGTATTGGGCGGGAGCTAGAGAGGCAGCGGTGGTAAACAGGGGTTGGGCTTCGGTATCTTTGCCTTGAGCTTGCAGCACCAATGCTTTTGCTAATACTGGGCGAAAGTCCTGGCGATCGCTCTGAATTGCCTGTTCGTAGACCGCGATCGCTTCATTGTAGCGATCGCTCTCTGCATAGACCTGCCCCAACAATAGCCGCACTGAGGTCAAGTCAACGCTACCGGCTTGAATTTGATTCGCCTGATTTGCATTCCGCAGGGTGTCCTGCAACAAACCAATTGCTGCCTCCGGGCGCTCTTGTTCAATCAGTAGAGCGGCAAGCCCCTGGAGGGCATAGATATTTCCGGGTTGGGTTGTCAAAATGCTGCGATAGGCTTGGGCAGCTCCTTCGCGATCGCCAACCTGCTGCTTTGCCTGTGCCAGCAAAATCGTATATTCGGGTTGAGTTGGGTTGAGTTCTGCAAGTTTCTCCAGCGGGGCGATCGTTCCCTCAACATCACCTAACTCCCGCCGAACCCTCAATAGATTGCGAAGTGCGGTTTGGTTGTCGGGTTCATCCTCTAATACCAGTTCATAACCCCGTGCCTGCGCCTCCAAGTCTGATGTTGGGGCATTAGCTGGGGCATTAGCTGTGGTAGGGGTGGTTCGCAGTAGCCCAACGAGCGGCAAAATCGCTAGCCCGACAAAGCAGAGTACTGCAAAACCCATGATTAGATTGATGATCCAGCGATTGCGTTTATCAAACACACAACTTTCCCAAACTCTACTGTCATTCTGCCATGATTAACTACATCTACCTTGCTCGATAAAAATCCCTGACGATGGCGATCGCGCCCGTATAAACAAATTGGGTGTCACCGAACACTAGCCTCATTTCTTTAGCAAGGTAGGTTTAGTGTGGATGCTAACCTAGTGTTTAATCTGCACTGGTATCTTGCTTTAGTGGTTAATGGTGGACGGGCAGGTTTCCACCGCAAGGAGGTTTTAGTGAGTCCTTCTCAGAACCAGTTCCCTAATTCATCTCAATCGGCTTCCTCCCCTGAGCAGCCTGAAAATCAGGCTGCTTCTAGTCCTTCACCTGAACCTGCAAATTCAGCAGAAACCAGTACGAATAATATGGATCAGCAGCCCAACGCAACCCTTGAAAGCGCTCCCCCTACTGTTTTAGATGCTTCAGAAGCAATGTCAGAGGAAAATCTGGAATCAGAGGAAAAACCCAAGGCAATTCCCCCGCTAATGCCTCCAAAGCCAGCGCCAGCGCCAGCACCTTCAGTTGCGGCGGCTGATTCAACCGTGTCCAAACCAGCGTCAGCACCAACCCCAGACCTCTTGCCGATCGAGGCATCTGAGATCAGTTCTGAGGGCGATGATGCGGAAGACGTTGATAGCCAGATCGCATCCATGCGACAGCAGCCGATTCCGCCTGCTAGCGAACCGATGCAATATCGGGCGATCGGACTGGTGCGGGGAAGATACGAACCTTCGGACGAGCAGTTTACCCGAGGCTTCTTGCATACAGAGGACGGGACTGCAATTGATGCCGTTCTGTTAGGGCGTGTGATGAGCCTGGTCAAAAAACATGTTGACCTAGAGCAGCCTCATCTGTGGGTAGTGTATCCTCGGACGCGAGAAAAAAATACCAATCTACACGTGCAGATTGTGGGCGTTTGGGAACCTGAAAAATTGAATAAAGTGGAAGGCTCTGAAGTTGAAGGTTCTGAGCAACCTGCGAATACTGAGGAAACTGCTCTGTCGGGTAGCGCTCAAGTTGAAGCGGATGCATCAGCGATCGATTCTCCGGGGCATGAAGATGGCTACTTCTCCATTCGTGGTGAGGTGCTGTTTCAGTCTCAGGAAGATCAGCGGCTAATCGTCAAAATTCAGCAGTCTCCCCGCCGCGGAGACAGTCAGGGCAGAGCCTTTAAGCTAAACTTGGAGGGCGTTCTAACCGGTAAAGCAGTAGGCTATTTCTGGGATTTACAGGTACAGCGGCAAGAGAACCTGCTGGTTGTGCAAGACGGCACTATGATCGGTTTAGTCCCGCCCAAAAAACGCCAGGACAGTAAAGGCGGTGGGGGGCGCAAAGGTGGACGACCGATGGCCGGTGGCTACGGCAAAAAGCGGTGGGAAGGTAGCCGTGAAGGGCAGCGTCCCTCACGCGGAGACAAGCCAGTCGGAGCCCCCCCTCAACGTCGGGAACCACTCGCCAAACCGATTAAGCGCCGAGACAATAGCTCTCAGTCTAATCCCGGCTGATAGCGTCTCATAGGCATTGCGATAAAAACCATAAAAATTTGAGCGTGAGAACCATAATTCTCACGCTCAAATTTTTATTTATTGGATTACAAATCACAAGGTTGTAAGAGGATGTCTCCTGCGGCGTAAAGACATCCTCAGCATTCTAGCCGTGCTCGTCTCTCTGCCTGCCGATACCAAGCTGTTTCTTGGAGTCTTTAAGCTTTTTCCAGAGCAACTCGATCTGTTGAAAAGACTCGATAGGGGTGAGTTTTCCGCCAGTTTCAAGATTAGAAATGAGGCTTACACGCTGAGCAAATTCCTGTAGGTTGGCATTAAAGACCAGGTTTTCTGGCTTGACTTCACCGTGGTAGCGACTGTGGGGGTAGAGAAAGTTGGAAAGTTCGTCCATTGCTGCAATTTGCTCCCATAAATTAAAGTTTTCAGGCTTTTCGATTGGTTTTTCATTATAGGGGTATGCCTTAAAACCGCATTTCTAGAATGCCTGAGACATACCTTGAAGGATGTAACTTCATGCACGACTAAAGGGAGGGTATTTTATTAACCCAATCTTAACCAGATTTTAACCCTAACGATTACTTATACAATCTTTCGTAAGCAAGATACTTACTGAGAGAATTTTGGTATCGAGGAACACGTTGAGCGGTGGGTTAATCTCTGGGAACTGTAAGCAACCCCCTTTAGCTAAGTTGTAAATTCAATTTAATTTAGATCAAGAAAAAGCAAATAGAGGCGATCGCTTAAATTTTCTCTGCCACCAACTTTCGTTCTACGTGGAATTAGGTAGAACCAGAGTTGGAGATAGCAATAAGACTCAGTGCTGTTGGTTGGTGAACCAACAGCGCTGACTTGTCAATAGGCTGAGCATCTGGTTACTCGACACTTAAGCGCGATCGCGCTGCTGCAATTGCCTGCCTTACCTGATCAAAGCCGGTGCCGCCGTAACTGTTGCGGGCAGCGACAACTTGACGAGGGGCGATCGCCTCATAAATATCAGGCTCAAATGCCGGATGAAGCGTCTGCCATTCCTCGATCGTCAGGTCTTTGAGCAGCTTTCCAGCAGCAAGACTGGTTTTGACCACCTTGCCAACTAGATTATAGGCCTCTCGGAAAGGTACACCTTTAGTTGCCAAATAGTCTGCCACGTCTGTTGCATTAGAAAAGTCTTCCGCAACTGCTGCTGCCAGGCGAGGCACCCGAAATTCTAGCCCTTCCTGAAACAAAATTGTCATAGCTTCCAGACAAGTCTGTATGGTCTTAACGCCGTCAAACAAGGCTTCCTTGTCTTCTTGCAAGTCTTTGTTGTAAGCCAGCGGCAGTCCTTTCATCAACACCAGCATTGCCTGAAGGTGTCCAAATACTCGCCCTGTCTTCCCTCGCACCAATTCTGGCACGTCAGGGTTTTTCTTTTGGGGCATGATGCTAGAGCCAGTAGAGCAGCTATCTTTGAGGGTGATAAAGCCAAACTCTTCTGATGCCCATAAGATTACCTCTTCTGACAGGCGCGAGAGGTGAACCATGATCAGGCTAGTGGCACAGAGAAATTCGACGGCAAAATCGCGATCGCTAACCCCATCCAAACTATTGGCATAGACGCGCTCGAAGCCCAACAGTTCGGCAGTGTAATGGCGGTCGATGGGAAAGGTTGTGCCTGCCAGCGCTCCGCTACCCAGAGGCGAGATGTTGGTGCGCTTATATACGTCACCCAAGCGTTCACAATCTCGCTCGGCCATCTCTACATAGGCGAGCAAGTGATGTGCCAAACTTAGAGGCTGGGCCCGTTGGAGATGAGTATAGCCAGGAATCAAGGTTTCAATGTGTTGCTCTGCCAGGTTTAGCAACACACCCTGAAACTGGCGTAACCGTTGACAAATGAGGTGAATCTGGTCGCGCAGATAAAGTCGCGTGTCAGTGCCAACCTGGTCATTGCGCGATCGCCCCGTATGCAGCTTTTTGCCAACCTCGCCCAGGATGTCGGTTAGCCTGCGCTCCACGGCAAAGTGAATATCTTCTGCGTCAATGCCTGGGTGAAAGAACCCTTGGCGATATTCCTGCCGAATTTGCTCCAGACCCGCAACTAACTGGCTTCCCTCTTCTGAGGAAATGATTCCAGTCTGGGCCAGCATCGTGGCATGAGCCTGTGAGCCTGTGATGTCGTACTCGATCAGCGCAATATCAAACTCGATGCTGGCATTAAACCGGGCGATCGCCGGATGCAGCACCGATTCAAACCGTTGACTCCAGGTCTGTGGCTGAGATTCGTTACTCAAGTTAGCTGTCCTACCGTTAATAGCTGTCCTACTTTTGATGACAGTGAGCAATCAAACCCTATTCCCGAATTTAGCTCTAAATATAGGCATTTAGGCTTTGTTTAGCCGTAAGAGGTAAGACTGCGGATAAGATAGCCCAGAACTAGCCCAATGACCAGCGCCCAAGCCTGTCCAGATTCAATAAAGTTGTTGAAAGCACTGCGAAAATCAGCAAACACGTCCGTTTCAAACTGCTGAGCCAATAAGCTCCAGTCAATTGGAGACTGCCAGTAGCCCTGCCAGACCTCACTCCAATCGCTCACGCTAGCCAACCAGGTCGTTGCATCCTGCGCTAAATGAACTAGTAACATTCTCCCTCTAACCTCACACAGAACTTGTATTGATGCAGCAAAAGTTGCTCATCAATAAGCGTCGCAGATTTTTAGCCGTTGTAAAGCCTCAAGTTCAATTAAATCTGCTTAATCTGGAGAAATATAGCTTCAAGATACTGCTTTGGCTAGTTGGCGATCGCCCCATCGGGCTTAATCTGCATCACGATCAGCGTCATGTCATCATCAGTTCGGTGGTCTGCCCCCACGAACTGCTGCACTTGCTCAAATAAATGATCTTGAATTTGCTGGGGCGTATAGTGATTTTGGCAAGCCCAGTCAAACACACGGGTTAGATTCTCCTCATCAAAGCGATCGCCGCCCTGATTGGCTGCATCCGTAAATCCATCCGTGTAGTAAATAATGGTGTCCCCTGGATGAAGCTGCACCTGAGCATCGTGATATTGCGTATCCATATCCAGCCCAATCAGCATTCCCAACGTGTCTAACCGCTTAATAGAGCCTGTCGCGGCTTGCCAGAGCAAAGGCGGATTGTGGGCCGCGTTGCTGTAAGACAGCGTTCGGGTCGTGACATCGTATTCCGAGTAAAACAGAGTGACGAAGCGATTTGAGTTTTCTAAATCGCTATACATCACATGGTTTAAGTGCTGAAGAATCTGGGCAGGAGAGTGACCATTTAGCACTTCAGCCCGCAACATTCCCCGCAGCATAGTCATGATCAACCCTGCGGGAACTCCCTTACCCATGACATCGCCAATTGTCAGGCTCCATCGTCCTGCTTCGTTACGCCCGGTCTTGCGAGGACGGATCTGGTCGTAGTTCGTTGGGATGAAGTCGTAGTAGTCACCACCGACCCGACTGGCCGTTTGGCATCGTGCTGCTAGCTCGATTCCCTCAATGTTAGGACAACTCCGAGGCAGAAGCTGAAGCTGAATCTCTGCGCCAATTTCTAACTCGCGATCCAGGCGTTCTTTCTTCCGTAGTTCTACAGTCAGTTCATCGTTTTCGATCGCCACGGCAGTCTGGTCAGCTACCAGCCGGACTAGCTTCTGGCGCGTCTCCGTCCAGCTATATTCTGGATCTCGACTGAACACATACAGCCTGCCTCGTTCGGCATTCTTAACCAGAATTGCCGTACCAAAAAGCTGCACGTTTGCGCCAAGAGATTGACTGACTTGATGATCTAAAGCAGTCGTTAGACTTTGAGCCGGAGCAACTGTTTTTCCAGACGTAGGTGCAGAAGCGGTCATTTGACGAGTAGCTGCCTCTAACGCCTTACGAATATCCTGGCACTGGTTTGTATCTTGACAGTGCAACCGCTCCAAGCGCATTTGACCATTGGGCTTGAACAGCACCAGAGCGCCCCCATCAGCATCGGTGACACGGCTAGCAATCAGGGGTGTGAGTTCTAAAAACTGATTGAGATTGTTGAAGCTACGTAGCGCAAATCCTAAAGAACTGAGCAAATCCTGAATCTTGTTTTGCTCCCGATGCAAGCGAGCCACCAGTTCTTTCAACGCAAAAACAGGCGTAATGTCTGGCGAAGCAGTGCCGCCAGAGCGTTCAGAAGGTTGAGATGGCTGTCGTGGGATTGGAGCAGCAGTCATTAGAGAAATATTTCAATCAGGTGGTGAAGAGTATAGTCTGCGATAAAACAAGAATAGAGGACAGAGATTCAGGATTCTTTGCAAATAAGCGCTCACTACTTACAGTTCTACGCTTGTTAAAAGTGGGTCGAATGTTTGGATATAGATTTTAGCGAATGCGGCGGCGATCGCAGCATTACTTGTACCAGTTTCCACCCACTTCTTGTCTACGTGAATTCCTTCGATGTAGGGGTAACCACACCCTAAAAGCGATCGCCTGAAAAAATTTGGTAGATATTGCCAGTTCAATCAGCGGTTTCAAGTTGAAAGAGAACGAAGCAACTTCTGATAGGTAAATTGTGAGTGTGAGCCACAGCCCGCCGGAAATTGCTACATGAATGCTATTCTTAGCGCTAATTGTTTCTTCTGCCAATAGGTTGATGGGATGGTTTTTTGAGGTTTTGCAAAACCTTAAAGGTTTGATAGCCGATCAGAACTAGATTAGGAGCGAAATTTAAGATTTGTAGCCCCTGACCTAAGCGGTTGGCAAAAAGAGAGACTGGAATCCCTTTCGTCGCTCTCTAGGTGGTTCTGGTGTGATGTAACCCCAGAGGCTTTCCCAGTAGAAGAAAGAAATGCCGTCAAATCCCAGATCGCGTACCGCCTCAACCTGCTGCTGAATTTGGGCGATCGCAATCGGATTATTCCAGGTGCCTGTTAAGATGCCGATTCCCATCGGCACAAGCTGATGCATTTCTCGCATTGCGGGCTGCTCTAGCTCTGCAACGAAGCGATCAAGGTCATTCCGGTAAGTTTGTACGATCACTTCTCCCAGCCAACCCTGTCTGACCCAGGTTTGCCAATCCTGTAGATAGTGTCGATAGGCAAATCCGGGTGAGTTAGGTGAGAGTGAAATCAAGCAGTTTGGCTTGGCAATTTTGACTGCCAAAAAGATTCGTCGCATAAAGTCACCTAGCTTGTTAGCCCGCCAGCGCATCCACTCTTCGTCTAAAGGATCGTCAGGAGGAGAGTTGCCCTGGTGTTCCTGGCGGTAAAGCTGGGCTGTGAAGGGGTCGTACCCTAGCTCAACCGGCAAGCTAAAGTGGTCGTCTAGCTGAATTCCGTCTACGTCATAGCGGGTTACCACTTCCAAAATCAGATCCAGCAAAAATTTCTGAACCTGGGGGTGGAGTGGGTTAAGCCAAACTAGCTGATGGCTGGACTGTTGCCGCACCAGTTGGCGTAGTCTAGAACGACGAGACTGCCAGAGCGTCTCAGGGGTGTCGGGTAAACCCAATTCTGCGGTGCCTGCTTTCAAGACCTGGCTCCCATCCCTATATTGGGTCAGCCACTCAGGATGACGTTTTACCAGAGATGAGCGCCTGGGAGCCATGAACCCATATTCAAACCAGGGAATAACGCGCAGGTTTCGCTGGTGCCCCTGCTGGATAAACGTTGCCAGTAAACTGCGTCCAATTCGCGTTGAGTGCAGCAGGGGAAGCTGAGTTTCACCAGTGGCAGCCTGAGTGACGGAACTGGGATAGGTGGTGTAGCCGCGATTCCAGACGACTGGGTAGAGCGTGTTGAAGTTAAGCTGGGCAAGCTGATTGACGGCTCGACTCACGCCTTGGGGTAAAAACAGCACGCCGCTGGCAACGTTGGTTAGCCACACGCCCCGAATTTCACTGGAAGGTGCGGAGATGGCTTGAGGAATTGCAGGACGGGTGACGACCAGGAGCGCCAATCCGGCACTCAGGAGGTAAGTTAACCAGCGAGGCAGTTTTCGACGCATGAGCTTATTGTAGGGCGTAGGCGATCGCCCCTTTTAGAGAGCGATCGCCCAGACGATTCATCAGGTTTCTCCAACCGTGAATAGTTTTCCCTGGGAAGAAGCAGAAATTGCAAAGTAGGGGTTGGAGGAATGAGGAGTTGGGACTGAGAGGTTACGGATTGGGGTTGGGGAGTGGTTGGGATTGCCTATGATTGAGGAAAGGGCGATTGGCTAGACATTTTGGTTAGACGTTATTGTTATGCAATTTATTGATCAGGCGGAGATTGAGGTTCAGGCGGGCGATGGCGGCGATGGAATAGTCGCTTTCCGTCGGGAGAAGTATGTGCCTGCTGGTGGCCCTGCTGGTGGGAATGGCGGCAATGGCGGTTCAGTGATTCTGCAGGCGGTTGAGCATTTGCAAACGCTGTTGGACTTCAGATACGCCCATCGGTTTAAGGCGGAGAATGGAGAACGGGGCGGACCTAAGAATATGACAGGCGGGGCAGGGAGCGATCGCCTAATTGAAGTACCTTGCGGCACAGTTGTGTATAACGTAGAAACAGACGAAATTTTGGGGGATCTGACCACTCCTGGGCAAACCCTCTATGTTGCTAAAGGCGGTAAAGGTGGACTGGGGAATAAGCACTTTCTTAGCAATCGTAACCGAGCGCCAGAACATGCGCTGCCGGGATTGCCAGGAGAAACTCGGTTGATTCGCCTAGAGCTAAAATTGCTGGCAGAAGTCGGGATCATTGGACTGCCCAATGCCGGAAAATCGACGCTGATTTCTGCCTTGTCAGCAGCCCGTCCTAAAATTGCCGACTATCCTTTCACAACGCTGGTGCCAAATTTGGGTGTTGTCCGAAAGCCGACTGGAGATGGTACTGTCTTTGCAGACATTCCAGGATTGATTGAGGGCGCACATCTGGGTACTGGTTTGGGGCACGATTTCCTCCGACACATTGAGCGAACTCGTGTTTTGCTGCACCTGATTGACGCAACGTCCGAAGATCCGATCGGCGCTTATCAAACAATTCAGGCAGAGCTTCAAGCATACGGACGGGGCTTAGCCGATCGCCCACAAATTTTAGCGCTCAACAAAATTGACGCGGTTACGCCAGGAATGCAGGACTTGGAAGCGATCGCCACTGAACTCGAAGAACTGAGCCAAACAACTGTATTCAAAATTTCAGCCGTCGCCCGGATCGGACTAGATTCTCTGCTTCAAACGGTTTGGCAGTGCTTGGAGGAGGCGAAGGAGCTGGAGGAATCGGAGGTAGATGAGATGGTGTTGGAGCCTGAGAAACTAGGGGCTGGAGGTTAGGGACTGGAGGTTAGCAACATGGTGCAGTTTGAGTTGCTCGAACAATTGGGCAACTTTGGCTAAGTCTTTGTCACCCGGCAGATGTTCCACCCCGCTAGAAAGGTCAATACCGTCAGGAAAAACCTGGTTGAGAGCCTCTCGCACATTGCTGGGGGTAAGCCCGCCTGCCAAAAGCCAAGAGCAATTCGGGCGGAAGTTTTGCAAGCTCGACCAATCTAAGGTTTTTCCGGTACCACCGAGCAGTTTAGGGTGGTATGCGTCGAGCAATAGCGCATCAATACTGTCCGTGTAAGCGTTTGCTTCAGCCAGAGTCTCTGAACTGCGAACTCGGAGAGCTTTAAGAATTTCAATTTCTGGTAAGGCGGCTCGAAGCTGCTGGCAAAACTCAGGTGA
Source organism: Oculatella sp. FACHB-28 (assembly GCF_014696015.1). Lineage (NCBI taxonomy): Bacteria > Bacillati > Cyanobacteriota > Cyanophyceae > Oculatellales > Oculatellaceae > Oculatella > Oculatella sp. FACHB-28. Next base: position 118,126 of record NZ_JACJPJ010000065.1, read on the forward strand.
CTCGCTGCCGTGAAGCTGAACCGCATTGAGATTGGCGATTGCCACCACCTGACAAATTTCTACCAACGTCGCATTCGCAAACACTCCAACCCGATCAATTAATGCTCCAGTCAGGGGGTGGACGGGCAGATGATCGACTATCAGCCGAATTTGCTCAGGCGAAATGTAGCGGGGAGATTGGGGCACACACATAAAGCCAAGCGCGGTTGCCCCCATTTGGGCGATCGCTTTTCCCTGGTCTGGCTTGGTGATGCCGCAGATTTTGATCCTCATATTCTTAAAATTACGTACTTTTGTGTCAAATTAAGCGCCGACTGTTAACTCTTAAAACAAACCGTAAATTATGGTTCGGCAGATTTTTATAATCCTATTGCTTTTCTGACGAAAGCTTTTGCTTCTAAAAATTTGTTCGACACACGCAATACAGGAGATTTGTTTTGATTTACTCTACTTTACTCACGACTGTTGCTTCTACCTCGCCCTGGTCGGCTAACACGGCTATTGTCATGATTGTTTGCAATTTGCTTGCGATCGCCATTGGCTACTATGCGATTCAAAAGCGTGGCGTTGGACCTTCACTTCCAGTTGAAGTGCCTGCTATGTTTACTGGCTTTGGCATTCCTGAACTGTTAGCAACTGCCAGCTTTGGTCATATTTTGGGAGCTGGAGTCATTTTAGGATTAAGCAACGCAGGTCTGCTCTAGCGTTTGCGACTTACAGCATTTCCACTTGGATAAACCACAAATCCTTGTAGGGGCAGTTCGCGAACTGCCCCTACTTGTTTATTTGGGAGCGATCGCCAATTTTTGCTCTCGGCTGCGTCAGACCTGTTTTCAGTAAGATTGAGGAAAGGTGCGACCCAGGCGAAGGCTTAGTACTGTTTACCTGAACCTGGTGCCTTAAATTGTGCGTCGCTATGGGCACCGTAGGCAGAGTCAGGAAGGTGGCATGAGAACAGGTTGGCAAATTGGTTCTGTATTGGGCATCCCGCTGCTGATTGACTCGTCATGGTTCTTCATCCTGGCGCTGGTAACGTTTTTTTACGGTTCGTCGCTGCAAGGAGGCGAACTTAGCCCGACAGCAACCTGGATTGTCGGATTAGTCATGGCATTATTGCTGTTTGGGTCGGTGCTGCTGCATGAATTGGGACATAGTTTGGTAGCGCGATCGCAAGGCATTATCGTCAACTCCATTACCCTGTTTCTGTTTGGTGGGGTTGCCTCTATTGACCAGGAGTCAAAGACGCCGGGGCAAGCTTTTCAGGTGGCGATCGCTGGACCATCTGTTAGTTTTGCAATCTTCTTACTGTTGACACTCATTAGTCAGTTTGCTCCACTGAGTGAGCCGTTTGCTGCTGTTTTGTCTGATTTGGCAGGTATTAACCTAGTTCTGGCGCTGTTTAACATGATTCCAGGCTTGCCTCTAGATGGGGGTCAAGTTCTCAAAGCAGCTGTTTGGAAGCTGACCGGAAGTCGCCACAAAGGCGTTCGCTGGTCTGCCAGAACTGGACAAGCGTTAGGTTGGGCAGCGGTCATTTTTGGCATTACGGCTTACCTGAGCTATAGACGACTTGATTTGCTGTGGCTGGCGCTGTTGGGTTGGTTTGGAGTTCGCAATGCTCGTGCTTACGGTCGCGTGGTTGATTTGCAGGAAGCGCTGGTTAGTCTCACCGCAGTAACCGCTATGACCCGTGAGTTTCGCGTAGCGGACGCAGACATGACAATTCGCCAGTTTGCAGACAAATATTTGCACGAAGAATCAGACCTAATCGTCTACTACGCTGCTTCGGATGGTCGCTATCGGGGCATGGTTTCCATTGGAGATTTGCGTTCGGTTGAGCGTGGTCAATGGGAAACTCAACCCTTACACAGCGTCGTGCATCCCTTAACCGAAATTCCAACGGTGCAGGAGATAACTCCTTTGACGCAAGTGATTGATACCTTAGAAACTCAATCTCTTCGTCAAATTACGGTGCTTTCTCCCGCAGACTCCGTTGCTGGCGTGATCGACCGGGGGGATGTCGTTCGAGCGGTTGCTGACAGACTCAACGTGCCAATTTCTGAGGCAATCATTCGCCGGATCAAGGAAGAAGGAGCTTACCCACCAGGGTTACAGCTTCAGGCGATCGCCAAGGCTGCGGTTGAGTGAAGGGGTTAGGAGTGAGGGGCTAGTTGCTTACTGGTTCCCAACCTTTGGGAAGTAAGCAAGCTTACGGTTCAGCTAAAATCTCCTGCCATTCTTTCTGGGAGAGGGGCTGTGGAGTGAGGTGAATTTTGAAGCACTGCTGAGCTGAAGCCGTCAATGCTTCGATAATGGTTTCTTTTGCGTAAGGGAGAGAAGCGATCGCCTCTTCAACTTCAAAAACTTGCTTAAACAAAGCTGGATCAGGATTTAGGCGAATGGAGCCATGCTGAAGAGTAGCTCCGTTGCGGTGAAGCTGAGCGCTACCAATTAGCTTTTTCCCATCGGGTAGAACCAAGTCGGCTCCGGTGGCAGTGCCAAAGCAGTTGGGGTTGTGGATGTAGCCACGTCCAGCTTCGCCGAAATGAAGTTCTACACCAAGCGATCGCCAGCCCTGAATTAAAAATTGGCAAATTTCCTGATAAACCTGAATTCGGCTACCCGCAATGCCCGAAACAATCACCGCATAGGTCAAATCGCCCTGGTGCAAAACCGCCCGTCCACCAGTAGGACGACGCACCAGGGCGATTGGTTTGTCTCGCCAATGCAACTGTTCCCAGTGAGCAGGATAACGCTGCTGATGATAGCCCAGCGAAATTGCCGCAGGTAGCCAGGTATAAAACCTCAGCGTGGGTGGATGCAGCCCTAGCTGATGCTGTCTCAGCAGCCATTGATCTAGCGCCATCTGAATTTTGCCAGGTGCCTCAAGTGGCGGGATCAATCGCCAATGGGAGGCGATCGCCATTAACCGCCAAACTCAGCTACAAGCGCCTCATCATTATCGTTGGCAACAGTCGCTACCACCGTAATATTCCGAGACACCTCACCAGGCGACAACTCAGCCACCGTCCGGGTAGAATTCACCACCACCTGGTCACCAAAAATGCTAAAACGAGCCTCAAAGGTATCCGACCAATTCATCTTCAATAGCTTTTGCATCAACTGCGCTTCGTTTTTTGCGGGCAGTTTTAACACCGTCGCCCAAACCGTAAAAGTATCTTCGTCCGTTAACCCAGTCAACTGCACAAATACTTCAACGGTTCCATACTGAAACTTCCACAGATGACCCTGCTCACTCTGACTCACCATTGCACTCTGGTCTTCTTGCAAGCTAGAGATAACGGTCTCAATTACCTCTAGATGGTTAGCTGTCACCAGATCTTCGCTAACAAGACTCTGGTCAGTGTCAGATTCGGGAGGTCTGTAAGTTGTCATAATCAGCGTTTCCCTTGTACCAAATAGCTAAGCTGAAAAACTAAAAAAGGCTCAGGTTAATACAAACTTGCATCAACTGCACCCATCCCAACTCTAGCCTTTGTCAGCTCTATCAACCTTAGCTCTGCGAATTTTTTTACGTTTTCCCTTAGGAAGAATGCCTCATTCCTGCTCTAACTAAGGTGAAAAACGCTTGGGACGTTTTTTCCAATGGTCTACATGAGAAGCATGAACTCGGCTCACGCTCCTCATGTGGACTTATCTTCGTCGAAGTTGCATAGGGACAACTTAGGGAGAGACACAGCCCTTAGGAAGCTGGCTTACGAGCAATCCAGTACTTACTCATAAAGTGAACTTCAGTGGTAATACCTACAAATCCTACCTGCTCCAACCGCCCAACCATGTCATCAGTGGTGTAATGACGATAGTAGGGCTCATGGAACATATCTGGAAATCCTTCCATGAGTGACATTAAATCAGGTGAATCACTGACCTGAATCGAGTCACAAATGACAAACACACCACCAGGTTGCACGACCCGAAAAGCCTGCTCAATTACCCGTTGACGAACTGCAGGCGGCAACTCATGGAACAGGAAAACAGAGGTTACTGCGTGGAAATAATTGTCCAGGTAAGGCAGCTCTTCAGCGTTTGCCTGAAGCAATTGAGGTAGCTCTCCAGGATTCTGAGACAAAAGCTGATTGGCTTTACGCAAATAGGCAGGTGACAGATCTGTGCCAAACAGAGACGCATCGGGCAACATGCCACGAATTAGCCGCAGTGTACGCCCAGTCCCGCAAGCTACGTCTAACACTCGAATTTGATGAGGAGGAGTTTGGGTAAACTGCTCCAATCCCCGCTTGAGCGGAGCCAAAATCCGCCGTCGCATTGCATCGGCAGAGCCATTGAACAAGATCTCAACCTGCAAGTCATACAAATTTGCAGACATGTCGCTCAAGTAACCATCTGTCTGGTGATGGAAGTTTTGCAGGTAATAGCTGGGATAACCCTCGGTTTTAACTTGAGTCGAAAAGTCTTGATGACGTTTTTGGTTGGCCCGCTCCCAAATCTGAGGCATATCCAGGCAGAGGGCAGGATAGTAACGGAAGAAATCTTCCCAGGGGTTGTCAAACAGCAAACTTTCAGGATAGATGCCTTGCTCCGCATCTTGCCAGTCTGTTTCGAGTAACTGGTTGAGTCGCCGTTGGATTTTGAGCAGCAGGTCAGCTGAAAGCGGACTAGGTTGGCGATCGCGAGGTGGAGCGATTAAGCTCAACAGCTGACTACTGAGAGTCTTGTGAGCCAGCCCAAAGTAACTTTTGCCTTGCTGAAACGTCTGATATGCCAGTTTCGTGAGAGGGGCAGCTAAAGGTGCAGCCATGGGATACCGCTAAATTAAAAAACAATTGTTTACTTATGAATAATTGTAACGAAATAATTGCAGGACTCTCCACGTCTTAGGATGGAAAGTTAGACAGATAGAACCCTCAGAATTACTCTGGTTCAGCAATATAGCGTAGGGAATTAAGCAAGGAATCTGAGAGCCTGAGAGCTAATCGTGTGAACTATGAGCTTAGATAACTTCGGGTGCCTCTCATGATTTCAATTGCAGTGCTGACAGTAATGATGGTTGGGACAACTTACGCTCTGTTTAACACCCGCGCCTTGGTGGAGTAATATCTCGCTCTTAAAATTCTGCTTTTAGATCTTCAACCAATTCAATAGTTAAAAATCGGGGGGCATCTTACAAAGCAGGATATCCCCCGATTTCTTGATGTACAGAAAGAAATCACTGAGCTAGTAGTTCCGGGTTTACCCTCAGTGCCTTCGATCGCCCTTAAAAGCCCACACCTATTTCGCCTCAGTAAGCTCAATCACATTGCCATCTGGATCGTGAGTAAATAATGCAGCCCGACCCGATGCGCTCGTTTGTACATCCAGTCCACAAGCTTTGAGATGCTCCTTAGCAGCCTGTAGGTCATCGACTGCAAGGGCAACGTGGTGGTTGCGCCCCCATTTCTCGGCATTGTGGAGACCGTTAGAAAAGGTTGAATCGACGATCAGGTGAATTTGCGTATTACTTACCTGATACCAGGCTCCAGGATATTTAAGCTGGCGATCGACCTTGGGTAGTCCCAACACGTTGCCATAGAAGTGTTCGGCTTTCTCCAAGTCAGAAACTAGAATAGCTGCGTGAAGATAGTGGGTAATTTGCATGGGTCTTCCTGAACAGGGACTGCTACAGACGACGAACAATCGGTGAAGGCTGGTTTGGTTTAGCAAGCGGCCCTGATTGATCGTATCCAACAATTGCATCGTCTGGTGCAATCAGAAGTTCGCTGTGGAGTTTCCAAATGATGGAATTACGGTTTAGCAAACAGCGCTGCTAAACCGGGGTGTGGTTTCAATGGCAGGATCTCACATGTTAAGACACCTGCTTGCCGTTGGGAACTAAGCGGCGATCGCCTGCATCGCTTCTAAGTCTGGAGCTTCACACAGAGGTACATTTTTAGGAGAAGTCAAAGACAGTATGTTCTTCGGTGAGAAACGCGCAAGATTGGGAGAAGTCAACAAAATTCACCTCACCCACGGTCGGATCTGTGATGTACTGTTGTGCTGCTGCTTGACCCTCAGGAGTACTTACTGCTGCTAAAAAATCGTCCATACTCTCCCACCAAATCTCAGTAACGCCGTCGTAGATAGCCGTATTCAGACCGCGAGACTTGGCGATCTCTGCATTAATGGGAGTATTGAGCGTGTGGCTTTGAATGTACTTCTTTGCTTGCAAGGTTTGAGCGAGACTGCGAATAAACGGACCGTGGACATCTCGCCAGAAGGTATGAAATTCTTCATCACTCAAGCCAGCCTGTTTACGAATGCAGTATACAAACTTGATCATAGAATTCTCCAGGTCAATGGGTTAAAGGAGGGGGCGCACCTTAGGAAACGGCGGTGATAGTTTTGCTGTTTTGTTGATTGGATTTCATGGGCTGATGTGCTCCTACAATTGGGTCGAGTGAAAAGACACTAACCCTGCGCCTTTAACCCTTTCTGTAATACGGCAAACAATCGAACAATTTTTGGCATGACGGCTGTATTCCGTTTTGGGTCGCTTCCATCGTGATGGATTTGGCGGTACACTTCTTCCAGAATTTTGCGTTCTTTTCAAATTCTTGCTGAATTCTCTCAAAATCCTTTAGCTGCCATAATCGCTGGTCTAATCTGCTCCATAACAATCTGCGTGTTCTAGCTTGGAGAAAAAGTACTATGTCTCTGCATCAGAGAGAAATTGGTGGTCAAGCTAAAGTTAAACCTGATGCTGAGCATCCTGCTGAATTTGTCCTGCTGTCGAGTGGAACGGCTGCGTGGGATGGAATTTTGCTGGAGCACCTTAAGTTCCCGCCCCTGGATATTTCAGATGTTTGTGCAGTCAGGCATCATCTCACGCTGCAACTGAAAACACCTAGAAAGGTTGAATTAAAAGCCAATGGCAAATTTAATTGTCAACAGTTGTTGCCGGGAAATGTTTGTATCACGCCCTTTCAGCATCTTCACGCTATCCGTTGGGAAGATGAAATGGAAGTGCTCTCTTTGACCTTGGAGCCAGAATTTGTTGCTCAGACTATTCAGGAGTCGGTGAATGCCGATCGGGTAGAACTGATGATGCACTGAGGGCAAAAAGATCCTTTAATTCGAGAAATTCTCTTTGCTCTAAAAACAGAGCTTGAAACAGGTTGCCCATCAGGGCGGTTATATGGTGAAGCGATGGGGACAGCTCTTGCTGTCCACTTGCTCAAACGGTATTCAACGGTGCGATCAACTCTCACTGCCTATGAAGATGGATTGCCACAACGCAAATTGAGTCAGGTTTTGGAGTATGTTCAAACTTACCTCGATCAGGACATTAAGCTGGTAGATTTGGCTGAATTGACTGGAATGAGCCAGTATTATTTTTGTCGATTGTTTAAGCAATCAATGGGTGTCTCACCCTACCAGTTTGTGTTGCAGCAGCGAATTGAACGAGCAAAACAGTTGCTTCAGCAGAAAGAACTGGCGATCGCCGACGTTGCTCTTCTGTGTGGTTTTAAGAACCAAAGCCATCTCACTACTCTTTTTCGCAAATCCACAGGGGTAACCCCAAGGATATTTAGAAACCTTTAGAAGGCGTAAATTGAGTGCAGGTATGATTTACCAGACCTATCAGCCCAAATTGTCCTGTGGTGCAACTCTAAAGGAACCTCTTCTCTCACAGTTTGTCGAGTTTCTGTGGTTTCGGGTAGGAGAAAGCCCATCAGAAACACAATCGCGCCTCCTGCCGATTGGCTCAATGGAACTGGTGATCAATCTGCATGAAGACAAGATTCCGCTTTTTGACTCCCACCGTCGAGCGGAGTGTGGCAGCACAAGTGGTACGAGAATTTGTGGTGCTCACTCTAAAGGCTTCATTATCAACAACGATCGGCGAGTTGCGGCGATGGGAGTACACTTTAAGCTTCCGGCTGGGGAGTTGCACAATCAAATTATCTCGCTAGAGGAACTGTGGCAGGGGCGTGCCACAGAATTGCGAGAAAAACTATTGGAGACACCTACGTTATCAACTCGTTTCCTGGTTCTGGAACAGTTTCTCCTAACAATGGTGCAGTCACCTGAACGGTGCCCTGCTGTGGATTTTGCTTTACGGGAGTTCAAGCGATCGCCCATTTCCCCCGTCAGAACTGTAACGGAGCAAATCGGGTTTAGCGATCGCCACTTCAACCAACTCTTTCGCGATCAGGTCGGATTAACTCCTAAACGGTATTGTCGGGTGCAGCGCTTGCAGCAAGTTCTCCACCTGCTAAAAGGTAAAAAGCAAGTTGATTGGATGGAGATTGCATTTACCTGCGGCTACTTTGATCAGGCACATTTTATTCACGATTTTCGGGCATTTGCTCATTGCACACCCACTGATACGGAATCCGGATCGTAAAGTGACACTATTTTATTTCTCCTTCCACCAATGGAAAAGTGTGTGTCCACGAATGGTGTCTGGCATTGCTGAAAGAGTAAGACAACGAGATGCTAACGTTTCTTCGAGGGCATCTAAGTTCTCAAATTTGCGGTTGACTAGTGGTTCATCACTCAACTGCCATAACCGTTCAGCAGGTTGCAGTTCTGGAGAATAGGGAGGCAGAAATTCTAGATAAATGCCTTCTGGTACAACAACTTGCTTAGCTCGATGCCAACCTGCTCCATCAATCACCAGCACGATCTGTTTGTTGGCTCCTGCTCCGACTGCTTGAGCAAACGCCTGCAAAGCTCGGTTGAACCAAGCCACACTTACTCTGGGTAGGATGAGCCACTCGCTTTGTCCGGTATGAGGACAAACAAACGCCTACAAGTAAAGCCATTGATAGCGATGATGCACGAGCGCATTTGGGCGTTGTCCTCGCTTTGCCCACCCTCTGCGAATAATGGGTTTGAGCCCCAAGCGATGCTCATC